>CAZODB010000047.1:10615-13330 GCA_964578425.1 uncultured Herbinix sp. | reverse complement strand
TGTTTTCATTAATACGACCGTGTCCGGATTTAATGAAACAAAATTAGAACCACCAATCCAAGTCACATTACACTCTCTCGATGTTTGTCCTTGGAATATGGTTGACATATCTATTAATAAATTGGAGGTGTAATATTGGCTAACATTAAATCTGCGAAGAAAAGAATTCTAGTTATCGCAAAGAAGACCGAACATAATAAAGCGATAAGATCCAAGGTTAAGACAATGATAAAGAGGGTTGACAGCGCTATTCTTGCTCAAGATAAGGAGCTTGCTAAAGCAAACCTTACTGTTGCGGTTACAGAGATTGATAAGGCTTGTTCAAAGGGCATTATGCATAAGAATACCGCCGCAAGAAAAGTTTCTCGCTTAACAAGAGGCGTAAATAGTCTAGCATAGATAGAGGCTAATGCAAGCATGCGAGGCATGCTTTGACGTACACAATCAGCTTTGCTGGCAAATGGGCATACAGGTTAACCTGTATGCCCATTATATATTTTGACGATTTCAATATTTTTTATAGACATTATATCCTTAATGTATCTAGTATTTCTCACCCTCTGCTTTTACAAAATTAAATAGAATATGAACCAGCTCTCTTCTTGATATGTTATTCTTAGGATTGAAAAGATTACTATTGCTATCAGGGAAAAGCTTTAAACCTTTTGCTAAAGCTACAGCACCGACATTTTTATTGTTAATGGTACTTTCATCTGCATATCCACTTATATATATTCCTGAGATTTTTGCTATCTTTTCGAGGCCAAGTCTTTTTATAAAGCTATATGCCAGCTCTTCCCTTGTAACTAATCTAGTAGAACTATTGGCATCTTCATTATCCGCATTCCAATATCCAAGCTTTTCAAGTAGTTGATTTATCTCTCCTTCTGTTACGGATTTTTCAGGAACAAAGTTATCTCCTTCAAAGCCAATATTCATATCTGCCAACAAAAGAATTTCTCTATTCTCACTAGTATCAGCTATATCTTTATAAAGATAAGGCTTTGATGTTTCGTATACATCTCCCTTATAATCCAGCTGCTCACCTGTGAAAGGGGATATAAGGCTGGGATAGATGTCAGGGCGGTAGACAAGACGGATTTCATAAGCCACTCTATAGGCATCTGAAAAATCATAATAGGTCTCATTCGACTTATAATTAGGATCATATTCGTTAATAACATTTATTTCATAAAGAAGATTATAGCCATCCTTACTTATATAATGATTAAATGCTTCTTTAGGGGTCATAGCATTCTTAGGTGATTCAAATACAATATCATAATCCCAATTAGTGTTATATGAATAAATCTTTCCTGTTACACCATCCACAGAGCCATATATACCATTATATGCAAATTCAATATCCTCATTAAAACGATTATACTGATAAGAGTAGCCTCCGTATACAGGAATGTTCGCATCCTTATAATATGCTACATAATCATCACTTTGGAGGGTGAGCTTAGTTTTATTAAATAGACTTTTCACTTGACTATTTAGAAATTTTTCAAATGTTTTTTGTCCATAGCTTCTATCATATTTTATATCGATAGGAAGCCATTTGCCGGTATTACGATCATAATTACTCTTTATACTGGCATTAAAGCTAAGAATTTTACCTGTATTTGCATCAACGGTTGCATTGGCATATGCACGGTATTGGTCCTCGTCCACATTATAGTCGATAGGTCTATTATCCCTAAGGGTTATATTCCATACATAGGATCCTTCCTTAGCCTTAGTATTGTAGGACTGATTCAAGGTCGCAGTGTAAGAAAGAAGATTTTTATCAATATGAAGATATGGATTGGAAGTAACCGCTTTAATCGCCTTATCCTTTGATATTAGCTTTTCTAGCTCGCGAATCCTTGCAATCTCCTCTTCTGTTAATAGCTGTGCCCCTCCTGCTAATGAATCTTCTTTACTTGCACCTGACTCTTGGTTTTTAGCAAAATCCGTCTCTACCCATTCAGATCTATTCAGATATATCTCTCCTGTATTTGCATCTATAGAGATATATGGTAGCTCGGGCTCATATACTAGAAAAGCTTTTTTTATAGTATCACTCTGACCATTGTCATAAATTCTATAATAATTAGTCTTGTAGGTAAGCTTCATATTAAGGTTTTCACCTATAATCTTAGCAGCATCTTCTTTGGTAAGCTTAGCCCCCGCTGAAGGTATCTTAGCGCCCCTAATCCACTCAATAGATGCGGAGGAGATATCACCTGTAGCTGCATTCACTCTGACTGTAATAGAATTATCAGGAAAAGCAACACCCTTTTCCTTCCTCTGAAAATAATAGGAATAAGTATTGCTGTATATTCCGTCATAATTTGCACTGACATAATCTACTTTAGGGTATATATCCGCTGCAATCTTCTTTATAAATGCTTCAGCCTTATCCACAAGCTCACTTTTTAGATATGAAGGAATGTTCCTATTTTTTTCCTCGTAATTATAGGTTGAATAGCTTATAAAGTTAAAGTCCTTATCTAAGCTTACATCAATATAGCTATATTCCTGTGGTTTTCTCCAGTTCAAATTCCAATATACGCCTGAAGAGGTATTTGTACCATAATAATAATAGTTAAACTCTGAGTATTCCTTAGGAATGTTGATTTTCATTTTCACAGCCTTAATAGCCGCCTCCAGAGCCTTGTCTGTCGGTTCATTGCTTGTCATAGTGGCAAGCTCTGTCTTAATTCCTTC
>CAZODB010000047.1:0-10515 GCA_964578425.1 uncultured Herbinix sp. | reverse complement strand
ATTAATATTATAAATTATATTAGTTTAAAATCTTGATTTTACCTATGATCGGTAACTCCTTAGCTCTTCCTTGATATGCATTAATAATACCAAGAATAGATAAGGCCAAAAGAGGAAGCGCTAATAACCAAATAAGTAATAAGACAATACCTGGTGTAGTCTGATATGGAATTCCCCATAAATAACGGGTTGTTTTAATCATACCCAATAAGAAACTTACGATGGATAGCCCTATGTACGCCAAAAACAGATTAAAGCCTTGCTTAACATGGTAACGAGTAAATTTGGAGTTAGGAGCAGCAAACATTGGGATTAACACGAGTATCCCTAAATATGAGAGAATTGCCATTATCTTGTTGTCTGCAATATCTTTTGAGTCATACTCCCCTGTGGTATCAGAGGTATTGTTAATTTTTTGAAATACATTTGGTTGTGAAGTGGATTCTTGATTATTATTCGTTACATTACTTTGTCCTGTCTGCACACTGCATGAAGGACAGGCATTGGTGTTCTCATCTAGCTGAGTTCCACAATTTGAGCAAAAAGCCATAATAAACCCTCCCAACTATAATATTTAATTTTTACCTAGTGTAATAATTATCCTTCTGATTTCTCTAATTGTCAATAGATATTATGAAAACAAGCTATTTAGACGTTAATCAGATGACTTATTTGATTATAGTTCCGCCTAAGTCCCAAAGATCCTCCCAGTCCTTTGCCCCTTCCCATAAGAACACCTGTCCTTTAATAAGACGATTATTCTTGTCAATTGATTTTAAAATGGCCATCTCTTCATCAGTCAAGGGATCCTCTGTGGTACATTTTAAATTACTTACATATTGTTCTTCATGTATTGAAAATGGAATAGGCACCTGTCCCCTTTGAACAGCCCATTTTAGACAAATAATAGCTGGATGGACATTGTGGGCTTTAGCTATTTTCACAAGCTGAGGAACCTCTATATCTACTATATCTCCTTCAGCCTTATCTCTATCAGGCCTTGTAGGAGAACCTATGGGGCAAAAGCCTATGGGTTGAATATCGCGGGCTATACAGTAATCATAGAGCTCAGGCTGTTGAAAGCATGGGTGTAATTCCATCTCGATAGCAACTGGCTTAATCCTACACAAGGGAAGCACTGCTTCTAATTTCGCAATTGTCATATTGGACATACCAATAAATCTTGTTAGACCCATATCTACTAATCTCTCACATTGCCTCCAGGTCTCCATGAATTCATCCACACTAAAGGGCTTGGAATCAGGGTTACGGGAATCACCATCACATCCAGGGGCATGATAGTTTCTAAAGGGCCAGTGAACAAAGAAAAGATCTATATAATCAAGACGCAGATCCTTTAGGCTCTTTGCACAGGATAAAAGTACATCACCCTTACCATGCATATCATTCCATACCTTTGTAGTTATAAATAATTCTTCTCTTTTAACTAGACCATTATCGATTGCATTTTGAAAGACCCCACCTATTTGATCCTCATTTCCATACACAGCTGCACAATCAAACAAACGATAACCAGCTTCAATAGCACCAGCCACTGCATCAGAAACCTGCTTGGGGGTAAACCTGTCGGAACCAAAGGTTCCCATTCCAATAGCAGGCATATAATCACCGGTATATAGCTTTTTTTGTGGTATTAACTTCTGATTTATTATTCTAGACATAAAAATCCTCCTTTATTGTAATACAGTAAATTCTATTCTTTATTAACTATTATTTTTATGGTTTTTCTACAATTCATCCCTCCACCTTTAGAGGAGGGGGATTTCTTGCACATGGTATAATTACTTAATTTTCGATACCTTTACATGAGGCAATATAGCCTCCATATCTTCCTTAACATAAAATCCAGTTTCTATTCTCATTGCATTGGCAGCTGATATGGCACTTGAAAGCTTAATAATATCAACCATCTTCATATTTCTTGAAAGCCCTATGGCAAAGCCTGCAATCATGGAATCTCCGCAACCTACTGTATTTATAGCCCTAACCTTTGGTACATATGCACGGTAGACACCCTCATCACAAGCAATTATTGATCCATCAGCCCCACAGGATATAGCTACTATCTCTATTCCGGAATCATGGAGACTAATAGCCATATCTACCATATCCTTATCATCGACTAATTCCTTGCCTGCTAATAGCTTGATCTCATCTGTATTTGGCTTAATCATAGTGGGCTTAGCCTCTATAGCCTCCCTTAGGATATTACCGCTAGTATCCAGCAATACCTTTTTATTTTGCTGCTTTGCTCTTATGATCATTTCCTTATATAAGCTACTATCTACACCATCTGGTACACTTCCAGATATGGCAACTACAGAGCAGTGATTAAGTAATTCGTTATACTTACTTAGCATAGCCTCTTTATTCTCATCGGTTACATATACACCTGGTTCTAGGAATTCAGTTTGACTTTTATTAATTTCATCGTATATATTGATACAGGATCTGCTTTCCCCGCTTATATGGACAAAATCACTTTGTATATTCTGTGCTTTCAGCTGTTCAATTATATAGCTTCCTGCATGTCCACCTACGAAGCCAGTTGCTAAAACCTCCTCACCGGCTATGGAAGCAACTCTGGCGACATTTAGCCCCTTACCCCCAGCGGAATAGCTACATTCCTTAATTCTATAGACAGCACCAGGATTAAATTTCTCTACAACATATCTCTTATCTATTGCTGCATTTAAAGTAACTGTTAGTATCATCTACTATACTATCCTTTCATATTCGTACCAAACTTAGATAATTGCGAAACTTTACTTTATGATAACGACGGTCTCAGAGTACCTGCTTGTGGTCCTTGTTAAAGAGCACAAGAAACAAGGGTTTTCGTGAGTTTCTCAATTATCTAACATATCAGTCTTTATCAGTCCTCATTAATTAATAATACTTTACCATTTACAGCTCCTGGAACCTTAAATAATTGGAATGCCTCCTGGGCTTTACTCATGGGGAATCTATGAGCAATTAGTCCTTCATCGAACTTTAGCTGACCGTTGGCATAATAATGAGCTGTTAGCTCCCATTCCTTTCCGGGAAAGGGGGCACTGTAGGACATCCATGAACCGGTTAATTTAAATTCCTTTCGGTTCATATTCTCCCAAAGCTTTTTTGAGAACTCCAAAGTCACATGGGGAGTACCAATAAAGCATACATTGGATTTTTTTGCTGCTAATTCAAATGCCATATGCATGGTAGGAGCGGCTCCTGCAGTTTCAAGCACATAATCATAGCCCCTTCCTTCTGTATAATCCATAGCAGTCTCGATAAAGCTATCCTTTGTGGTATTCACGACTTCATCTGCTCCTAGCTTTTTAGCCAGGGCCAGTCTTTCTTCATTAATATCAAATACCACAACTTTCTTTGCACCAAATATTTTAGCCCATTGCATAGTGAAAAGGCCTATATTTCCTCCTCCAAGAACTGCAACATTTTTTCCTCCCTTATATTCATTAAGGAATAGTCCATGTAGGGCTACAGTAGAAGGTTCAAACATTGCTCCCTGTTCAAAGGAAACTGTATTATCAAATACAATCGCATTTCGTTCAGGTATAACCACATAATCAGCATTGGTTCCTTGCTCTCTGGAGCCTATGAAACTATAATGACTACATAAGGAGTAATTACCATTTTGGCAATCTATACATTCCAAACAAGGGAGTAAGGGAGCACCTGATACTCTATCTCCTACCTTAACCCTAGTAACACCCTCTCCGATTTCTACTACTTCTCCAGAAAACTCATGTCCCAGTACTATGGGATAAAAATGAACACCATTCTCTAATACACGGGGTATATCAGAACCACATATACCGGATACCTTGACTCTGACCTTAACTGTACCTGGTTTTGTAACAGGTTCCTCATAATCCATATAACGAACATCTTCATTTGCACACACTACAGCTGCTTTCATAATAACCTCCATTCTGCTTGAGAAGCATTTAGATTAATCTTTCATTAATTCAATCCAAATGATCTGCTTCACTCCTCATTATGCCCTTTAAATTATCGTATAGCTTTATATATGTTTTATAATTTTGCTTGTATAATTCATGATTATCCTTATTTGGTAGATGGTGTCTTTTGGCCTTAACTGTAAGCTTAACAGCCTCTTCAAAGTCTTTATAAAGTCCAACACCAACTCCTGCAAGAATTGCAGCTCCAAGAGTCGTAGCAGTATCAGATGATGGAACAACAATTGGCTTTCCAGTAATATCTGCTTTAATCTGTGTCCAGAGCCTAGAATTTGCCGCGCCTCCCATAGCTATTAATTCGCCAACCAAAGCCCCAGCCTCCGCTGCCACCTCAAGATTATGCCTTAGTGAGTAAGCAACTCCTTCCAATGCTGATCTTATTATATGTCCCTTGGTTTTAGAAAAATCCAATCCATAATAAACACCCTTGGCATTTACATCCCAGATAGGAGATCTCTCTCCTGCCATATATGGTAGAAATACCAGGCCATCGCTACCGGGCTTTACCTTAGCTGCTTGCTCGTCCAATAGCATCATAGATGATTTACCTGTTCTGGCACCTTCTTCTCTTTCGTAATCACCAAGCTCCTGTTCAAGCCAGCGCATTACTCCTCCGCCTCCAGTAGTTCCTCCCTGAAGTAGCCACCTTCCAGGAACCACATGAAAGCTTAGAATCAGCCTTGGATCAGCAATATATTCATCTAGGCATATGCTCATTCCTCCAGCCTGACCACCCTGCTCCTGAGTCTCATGGGGATTAATAACTCCTGCCCCAAGAGTACCACAGGCCGCATCAAGACCACCTGCAACTACCGGGGTTCCCTCTGCTAGACCTGTTAGCCTTGAAGCATGCTCAGTAACATATCCTACAAGCTCATGGCAATCATATATTTTAGGTAAGAACTCTATGGGTATTCCAAGACGATTACACATCTCTTCATTCCATCTACCAGAGCGCATATCAAAACAATGCAGGCCATAGCCTTGAGATTTATCCTGACTAAGTATTCCTGTTAGACGATATACTATAAAACTATTGGATTGTAATATCTTATATATGTTTTCATAGACTTCTGGCATATTATCTCTATACCAGATTATCTTTGCTGTAGTATATGAGGCTTGTAAAGAGTTACCTGTTAGATCAAATATGGTCTTCTCACCGATTTCCTTGTTAAGCTTTCTGCATATTGAATCTGATCTTGTATCCATCCAAATGGGGGTGTTAGAAAGAACACTACCATCCTTGTCAATTGGTATGGCTGACCAGCTCTGTCCATCGATTCCTACACCTACGATATCCTGGCTGTTGATTTTAGCCTTTGTAATTGTGTCCTTAACAGTCCTGCAGATCACTTCCCACCATTCATCAGGGTTTTGTTCAGCATAGCCAGGATGGGGATAATATACATTATAATCACCACTTTCACTGGCAATAACATCTCCCTGCTTGCTGAATATAGCTACCTTACAAGCGCTTGTACCAATATCAATACCTAGCAAGTATTTATCCATATGCTCCTCCTATAGTCTTTTCTTTCATAAGTTACAGCCTGGGTAAGTCTAAATTCTAACTATTTGAACACTTTAAAATATATAGTAAAAACCCTAATTTCATGTGTTATAGCCTGAGTAAGCTTAATTCTATTTTTCATCTTCAAGAGCCTGATAAATCAAGTACTGAGTTACCCTCTATTATCTTTGTTTGAAGCTTTAATATCTCATAATCTGGTTGCTTATCAATAGATTTCTCTTCAATACGCCTTAATATTATCTCAGCTACATTTCTTCCTATTTCATCCATGGGCTGTGCTACTATGGTTAATCTTGGTCTACAGGCTCTCGCAAACTCTTCATTGTCAAAGCCTATCAAGGATAAGTCCTCAGGAATTCTAAGACCAAGCTCATTTATACCTATAATTGCACCCATGGTCATTTCATAATTAGCAACAAATACCGCTGTCATATCCTTATTATCATTTATTAGAGCTTCTATGCAGCTCACACCACTATTCATAGTGTAGTCACCATGGATTATAAGCCTTTCCTCTGGTACAATACCTGCCTCCATAAGGGCTAGCCTAAACCCAAGCATTCTCTCCTGGGCTGTAAAGATGTCTTCAGGACCACCAATCATACCAATCCTAGAATGTCCTTTATTTATAAGCCTCATAACAGCATTTTTTACAGCATTTACATTATCGACCAACACATAGTCACATTCAATACCATTAATCTTACGGTCGATAAGGACAATAGGTTTATTAGCCTTATAAAAGCTATTTAAATGTGAACCATCTGAATTAACAGGCATATTTACAATCCCATCTACTCTTTTTCGATATAGAAAATCTACAGCACTTTTTTCTAAATCCTTATTAGTTCTGCAATCACATACAATGGTAGCATAGCCGTGGTTTCGGAGTATATCCTCCATAACAGTAATAATCTCTGTACAGAAGTTATTATTGAGCTCAGGTATTACCACTCCAATTGTTTTGGTTTTATTAGTCTTAAGTCCACGGGCTAGTTCATTTATCTCAAAATCTAATTCCTTAATCGCAGCCTCTATCTTAATCCTATTAGCTTCACGGACATTTCCACCATTTAGATAGGATGATATGGTTGCCAGTCCAAGGCCTGTATGCTTTGCTATATCCTTAATAGTTGAACCCACTTCCATATCCTCCTTTTAATAAGCTCAAGTACTTATATAGCTACTTTATTATCACAGCCACATATCTTCATACGGTCCTTTACTAAGCTTTTAACGCTTTCCATTCCTGCTTTACCTAGGCTTTTGGGGTCATATACATCAGGATTTTCCTGAACTAATACTTTAATAGCATCCGTATATGCCACACGTAGCTCAGTGGCAAAATTCACCTTACAGATACCTAGCTTGATACAATCCTTTATATCATCATCCTTCAAGCCAGAAGCACCATGTAATACCAAAGGGACCTTAACCTGACCCTTAATATCTGATAGTCTCTTTTTATCAAGAATGGGGGTTCCGCTATAAAATCCATGGGCTGTACCTATAGCCACTGCTAGTGAAAAAGCTCCTGTTCTTTCTGTAAATTCCTTAGCCTGGGACGGATTTGTATTAACGTCTACTTCCACCTCAAGATCATCTTCCTTACCGCCAACCTGACCAAGCTCTGCTTCGACAGGAATGCCTTTTAATTTGGCTGCCTGTACGACTTTTTTTGTGATCTTTATATTATCCTCAAAAGATTCATGGGATCCATCTATCATAACTGAGGTATATCCCTCATTTATCGCACCTACAGCTAATTCAAAGCTATTTCCATGATCCAAATGCAAAGCTACTGGCACAGATGCTTTCTTTGCTTCTGCTGATATCATGGCTGCTAATGTTTCAATAGAACCATACTTTATAGTTGAGGGAGTAGTCTGGATCATAACAGGGGCCTTAAGCTCCTCTGCAGCAGCTATAACCGCTTTTGCCATCTCCATATTCTCAACATTAAAAGCACCTACTGCATATCCTCCCGCTTGAGCGTCTAACAACATTTTTTCAGATGTTACCAATGGCATAATAATGTCCTCCTTTATAAACAGAAACGTTTCTGTTTTACGAAATCATCATATTCTACTACAATGCATTTGTCAACGTAAAACCACATAAATTTGTGGAAAAGCCTCTATTAATCTTGTTGACAAGTGATAGATATGCCATTATGATATCACTATAACCGAAACGTTTCTGTTTCAGACTATATATTTGGAGGGATTATTATGTTAAAAGGAATACCGGCTATTCTATCTCCTGAGCTTCTAAAGGTTTTATGTGAAATGGGTCATACAGATGAGCTTACCATTGGTGATGGTAACTTTCCCGGCCATACTTATGGCAAGAAGGTTATCCGATTAGATGGACATGGTGTGCCCGAGGTCCTAGATGCTATTCTACAAGTATTTCCCCTGGATAGCTATGTGGAAAAGCCAGTTACTCTAATGAGTGTGGTTAAGGGAGATAAGGCTAAGACCCCTATATGGGATACCTATAAGGAAATTGTAGCAAAGCATGACGAAAGAGGTGCCAGCTGCTTTGAGGAAATTGATAAATGGGAATTTTATGAAAGGACCAAGGATAAGTCCACTGTTGTAATTATGACCGGTGAAACCGCTATATATGCCAATGTAATACTCAAAAAAGGTGTTGTATAAGAAGTCATGTTATTTATATAAACAGAAAAAACAAAGAGTAAGCTGTAAGTGATGTCTTAATTTATATAAGGAACTGGCACTATGATATATAAATCTATTGGGGGATAATATCTTCAGATATTGATTTATTTCATAATACCAGTTCTTATATTTTTAGTGGCTGATTTCTATTTCTAAGCAGTTGGTATAGGCCGTAGGCATTTTTTCTGGTAGCTTTACGGTAAGAATTCCATAACTTTGAACATAATCAACCGATCCATGGCCCAATAATGACACAGACAAAACCTTTTCCTTAGGGGTGAGTGATTTAATTACAGCGACTCTATTATCTGCTGGCTTCATTATAAATGCATATAGGTGGTCATTATTAGTTGTGAAACGATAGTCAGAGGAATTCCATTCTGTCTTATCTTCTCTGAAACCTTCTATAGCAACCATGGTATCGCCTTCTCCAAACCTCTGGTATGGCCTGGTTCCATGGACAGCCTTCCCACATATATTGAACCAAGCAGATAATTCATTAAGAATAAACCTAGCTTCTTCATCTATAGTACCATCCGGTCTTTGTAGAACATTTAATAGCATGGTGCCATTCTTAGATATAATATCCACAAGCATTTCAATAATCTGATCCGGTTTCTTATATTTTTGCTTTGAGTCGTAGAACCAATTACCGATGCAGGTATCTGTCTGCCAGGGTCTAAACTGTATATCATCTAATTGACTCTTTTCTATATCTAGCACGCCTACTGAATAGACATCCTCTCTTCGACTTTTTTGGGTGTATACCGCTTGATTATTACCACGCAAATCAATTGAAGCGTTATAGAGATATGATACTGCCTCTAAACCAAGCTGATATCCTTCCTCTTCAAATGGAAGTCCACTATCTGAATATAATAAGTCTGGTTGAAACATATCAACCAATTCCTTAATAGTATTTAGCCAATAGCTTTGAAACTCCTTATTACCAGTTAACCATTGGTCCAATTTGCCATTTGGTAAAATGTGCTGATGATTTTTATAATAGAAGTCGGCATGGTCAGGATTATTACCATCATAGGGTATATCCTTGTATGGTCCATAGCTATCCTTACCCTTATTGGTCTGCCACCAAGAGAAGGAGGCTCCATGATGCTCTGTTAGTCCAAAATACATATTATAACGATCTGCTGCTTCCTTCCACAATCTGCATATGTCCTTACCAGGCCCCATATTAACCGAATTATACCTGTTTACCTTAGAGTCATAATTAAAGAAATTGTCATGATGCATAGCCTGTGCTACAAAATATCTGGCACCCGCCTTATAATATAAATCCATAAGCTCATCAGGGTCAAATCTTTCAGCCTTCCATAGCTTACAAATATCCAGGTAACCAAACTTTGATGGATGTCCATAATTGCGTACATGATAATTGTACTGGTCTGTACCCTGTATATACATATTTCTTGCATACCAATCCCCACACATAGGAACACTCTGTGGACCCCAATGACTCCATATACCAAATTTCACATCTCTAAACCACTCGGGAACTACATACTTCTTTAGAGAATCAAAAGTAGCATCAAATTTATACCCCATAATAACCCTCCTTTAATGTCTAATTTAATTATATCAATAATTAACCTTATATAAATGGTGAATGCTAACAATTTAATGTATATTATTATAATATAGTCAAAAAGAATAATAAAAACCCCCCTTAAGTAGATTTTGGTTATTTACCTCGTCTACGTAAGAGGGATTATATCAGTCTAACTTAACTAGTCAGAGACTCATCTATCATACCACTGCGCCTGTGTCGAATATAATCTTGCATATTCACCTTTATTCTTCAATAAATCTTCGTGACTACCATCTTCGACGACTTCACCATTCTTAAAGACAACGATTCTGTCGACAAGAGATGCTACACTTATTCTATGTGTAACCATTATAACGGTCTTTCCTTCTGTCATTTCTATGAATTTCTTAAATATCTCAGTCTCAGCAAGAGGGTCTAGATTACTTGTGGGTTCGTCAAGAATCATAAAATCACGATCTCTGTAATATGCCCTTGCAATCGCTATCTTTTGCCATTGACCTCCGGACAATTCTGTCCCTCCAATATCCTTCCCCAGTAGAGCTTCCTTACCCGCTCCATCAAATTCAGAAAATTCAAGAGCATTATCTATCTGCTTTTCATCTCGCTTCTTATTCACATCCCCTAGGAAGACATTATCCCCAATCGTAAATGAATTAAATCTAGACGGTTCCTGAAAAACATAGGATAGAGAATTGTATTTTTCTCCATAATCAATTTCTT
>CAZODB010000046.1:0-13357 GCA_964578425.1 uncultured Herbinix sp. | reverse complement strand
CATATACAACAGTAAATTCTGTTCCACCAGCAATAAGATCAGCAACTGCCTGCTTAGCTAGAGTTTCGTCCCAACCCTTCATGTTCTGATTGAATACGATATCCCAGCCATTTGCTGCTGCGCCTTCTTCTATAGCCTTGGAACGGCCTAACTGTGCAGATGAGCCTGTATCTCCACCAAGAACTACTATCTTGTAGCTATCCATTGCCTGATCCTTTAGCCATTTGACTGCCTTATTACCTTCTTCTTCGAAATCAGAGCAAACCATTGCAGTGTAAAGATCCTCTGACAAATCAAGCTTACGATCAGCCATAATAAATGGTATTTCTGCTTCCTTAGCAGCCTTTGCTACATCTTCCCAGCCTGCTGATTGAAGTCCTAATACTACAAGATAGTCAACCTCCTCTTGGATTAGCTGCTGCGCCTGTGAAATCTGCTTGGCATGGTCACCCTCACCAAAAACCATCTTAGTATTAAAACCTGCTTCATCAAAAGCCTTGCTAAATGAATTTGTATTTGCTGTACGCCAGTCTGACTCATTTGCATTTGTCTGTACAACACCAACAGTTAATTTCTTATCCTTTTTGTCTACTTTTTTGCTGTCCGTGCCACAAGCTACAAGTCCTAACATAAGCATTAGTAGCAGAACCAAAGATAACATTTTTTTCATAGATATTTCCTCCCATCTTTCTAACAAAGGTTATTTACATAGTAAGTTAAATACACTTACATGTATCTACAAGTATATTCCATTTCTTTAATATAAAATACAGAAAATAATCATATCTTTGTATTATATTATACTAATATTATTGGTGCCCTTGCTTTTGGTTAAGAATTTTACGATTTTTGTTTGATTTTCTACTCTCCTAGTAGGTCCGACCTATCCTATCAGTGCTTGCGTTTTCAGCCTCAAAAACCTTTCCATCCACATATGATATCTTTGGAATCTCCTGACCGTTTTCCAGACCTTCTATTATCTCTGAAATCAAATCTCCCTGTAATGGATTACACTCAATAACTACATTTATCAACCCTTCCTCCATCATATCAAAGGCCCTCGATACAGCATCAAAGGAAATGATTGTTATAGTCCCATTCACTCCACAGGTTAAGCCCGCTTCTTGTATTGCTTCAATAGCACCAAATGTCATATCATCATTTTGCGAGACCAATACATCAATATCATTAAATTCTTGTAAATACTTGGCCATAACCTCCTTACCCTTGGCTTTAGTAAAATCACCGCTCTCACGGGCAATAATATTCCAATCCTCGCGATTATGTGCAATTTCATCAAAGCCCCTAGAACGTCCTATCGTAGCTGTTGAATTTAATGTACCCTCAAGTACTACGATATTTACAAGTGTTTCCGACTCATCTGATCTAGTTCCATCCTGCAGAACATTAATATCTTCTTTTTGCTTATCAAGATGCTCTTCGAGCCATAGTCCTGCCTTCATACCCTCAGCATGCTTATCAGTGCCTACTACTGCAGCATAAAGATCTTCATCCTCAGTATCAATCATACGATCCACAATAACAACTGGAATACCAGCTTCACGTGCTTCTGTCAATACTGTATCCCATCCAGTTTCAGTAACTGGAGCAATTACAATATAATCAACCTCCTGAAAAATAAAGCTCCTTACACTCTTGATTTGATTTTCTTGTCTTTGTCTACCATTGGAGAAAATCAAGGAAAAACCATTCTCCTTAACCAAGGCATTCTGAATAGATTTTGTGTTTGCTGTACGCCAATCCGATTCAGAACCCAGCTGTGAAAAACCAACTATAATCAAATCCGAATCAATATCCTCTGCATTATCAATTTCAATGTTTTGTATGTTTTTCAAGGGCCTCAGGCTACAGCTAGATAGCGTTATCAACCCAATAAACATAATCCCCAGTAGTATTTTTGATTTTTTATTCATATCCTACCTCAATTCGGTTATTCTCCATTTGTCTTGCCGGAATTTTTACTATAATATCTGTTCCTACTCCTTTTTTACTTTGTATATCAAGTCCATATATACTACCATAATTCAGTTTGATTCTTTTGTTGACATTGGCAAGCCCAAACCCTGCGCTTTGCTTACTACCAGGATTTTCAACCTCTCTTCGTAGGGTCTCTAATTCCTCTGCATCCATTCCAACGCCGTTATCAATAACATGAAAACAGATAATATCATATTTTAATTCTCCAGTTACAGTTATTTTTCCTTTAGCCCTTAGCATTTTAATGCCATGATATAAGGAATTTTCAATGAGGGGCTGCAGAGTCAGCTTCAATATCTGATAGCTATATAGTTCCTCAGGTATATCAATCTCATAATTCAATATATCCTTATATCTTGACTGTTGAATCTGAAGATAGCTATTTATATGCATCTCCTCTTCACGAATCGTGATAAAATCTCTTCCCTTACTTACGACAATCCTAAAGAACTCCGATAAGGCTACCACAATATCTATGGCTTCTTTATTCTTTTCTCCTTCTATAAGCCAAATAATTGTGTCGAGGGTATTATATAGAAAATGAGGATTGATCTGTGTCTGGAGAAGCTTTGCTTCCATATATCTTAAATTTTCCTGCTCCAGCTTGATGCTTTTAACCTGTTGCTCCAGCTTAATAGCCATATCATTAAACCTGTCTGACAATATAGCTAATTCATCATGATTATCACAGATTGCTCTCGTGGTAAAATCACCATTAGCTACCATAGCAGTTTTTTTACACAATAACTTTATTGGCCTTGTTATGCTGTCAGTTACAAGTATATTCACTAGAACTGATGCAATAATAATTGCAGATAATGCCGCAATCATCGTTATTATCACGTTCGTTACTTGTTTATCAAGCATCTGCCTTATGGCTTCAAAATTCTGAGTTTCATAATATATATAATACTGGATTTCCTCCTGAAATAACTCAGTTAATATATATATATCTGATTCCAGCATCTCAATATTCTCTTCATAATGACCTGTTTCCTTCAGATTATCACGTATTTCATTTATTCTATCCTCTAGTGTATCAAGATTAAGTAGAATACGCTTAATCCAATCCAGACTTTCTCTGCTTGATGTTATTTCCTTCAGATAGGTGAAATTCTCTTTTGCATCCTCTATCAGCTTATATGGGTTAATTAAATCGCTATTCTCATCTATTGCCTCGAAAGTCTCAGCTTCTACAACAAGCTTATACATGCTTTCATCCATTTCATCCTTAAAGTTAAGGTTATAGTTATTAGCAGAGGTGATTCTTCGAACTATCGCATCATATGCTGTACTATAATTATGGAGAGCAGCAATCTGGTAAACTGATAGAATAATCATCGGTATGATTATGATAGCAGCTACCATTGAAAGCTTTAATCTTAAGGGATATTTGATTGGTTTACCATTGCTATAATCTAACATTCCTCACCCTTACCCTTTAGCCTGTATTCCGACGGGGTACTGTTCTGTGTCTTTTTGAATATGTAAGAAAAATAATGCGAATCCTGATAGCCTACTAGAAAAGCGATCTCTGTTATCCGTCTGCCTGAGCATCTTAAGTAATCCTTAGCCTTCTCCATACGAATATCAGTAAGATATTCTATGAAGGTTGTCCCTGTTTCTTGATTAAAAAGAGAGCTAAAATAATTTGGACTTACATTAACTGTAGCTGCAACCTTGTCCAAGGTTAAATCACTCATATGAAAATTCTGATTCATATATTCCTTTGCCTTTTGAATTAGTCCAGCATATCTTTTCTGACTACTCTTATTACGCAGTTCTATTACCTTCCTTAATATCAATTTATAAAACTCACGACAGTCCTCTATGCTAGATGGCTGATTAACGATGTTTTTTATGTTCTTAAAGCTGTTATCAATCTCCTTCTTAGTATATTTAAGAAATTTCAAAAAGTTCAAGACAGCTGTGTATCCATCCATTATGATATATTGTCGAAATAGAGTTGAATCCATAGCATTGGTACCAAATCCATCAAAGTAGCTACTTACAAAATCATCAATATCATTTACGGTTCCCCTCTTCAGGAAATCCTCTATTAGCTTTCTATCAAGCTTCTCAAGATTCATATCACTAACATTTATTCGGTTTTCAATCTGTTCCTTAATATTACGCACATCATTATAGGATAGGAACTGATCTTTGCTTTCGAAATATCTCAATGAAAAGGCACTATTAGCATCACGATAGGATTGCTGTAGGTCACGTACACGATGAACACATCGACCAATTCCACCAAAATAATGAACCTTGTTATCACTGATACGAATCAACATATTACTTAAATCCTGAATTAGTGCATTAATATGTAATTCATTTTCTCCAAGAAAAATAAAGGCCCAACCATCCATACCTCGTTCAAACACTTTTATATTTGAATATCCCCTTAATTCTTCAGTCATTTTCGATTCACATTGCACTATATCATTGGAGTATTCGTACATGTCATTCTGTAGCTTGAACTGAAAAAGCATCACGCAAAAGACACTTGCAACCATATTGATTCCAAGCTCCTCTTCTTTTTCAATAATCTGTGAAAGAGACATTTTCTTGCTAACTAGAGCATTGAAAAAATCCATTCTTTTTTCACCTTGCTTTTCATATACCAGCTGCTGATATTGCTCAAGTATCTGCTTTTCATTACGTTCTTTTTTAATAGCAGCCGCAGCATTTTTTACTGCTGCCATGAGCTTTGTAGAGGTTACAGGCTTAAGCAGATATTCGCTGATACCAATATCGATAGCCTGCTGTGCATAGCTAAAATCACTATAACCACTAACAATAATAATTTTTAGCTGTGGCATGTCTTTCTTTAACAGCTTGCTCAGCTCAAGGCCGTCCATGAAGGGCATTTTTATATCTGTAATAAGAATATCTGGCTGCTCCCGTATAATCGCTGGGTAAGCTAATTCACCGTCGCTTTCATCACCGACAATTTCAAAGCCCTCTTCCTCCCAATGTATCTTGTTCTTGATACCCTCTCTAATAACAATCTCATCTTCTACCAAAAAAACCTTATACATGATTCCCCCCGAAAAGCTATATATAATAATTATTTAGTTGGTTCCATATAATCGTTTAATTTATAATTAGTCAAATTCATCATACCATCTATTCTATAATATGGCAAAATGTTTCTATAGATCAAGGTTCGAAATGCGGAGCGTTTGTCATGTAATAGGATTCACTTTACTATTATATAACAAAGAGACACCCTGTGAATATATCATAGAGTGTCCCATTGTATTATAGTTAGTAGTCCGATTTTGCTAGCTTGTCTATTTGAATGTAAACTTGATTCGCCCTTATAGTGCGGTTCCTTTTTTGGGCACAAAAAAACCTGTTATATCTACACCTTCATGTTTCAGAAGCTTTATCTTCATATCAATCCCGCCTGCATAGCCTGTCAGACTTTTGTTGCTTCCTACTACACGATGACAGGGTATAATGATAGATATGGGGTTATGTCCTACCGCACCACCTACAGCCTGTGCAGACATCCTGTCCTTTCCCATACGCTCTGCAACATCCTTTGCAATATTACCGTAAGTTGTTAGCTCGCCATATGGTATCTCGATTAGAAGCTTCCAAACCTGCTGTCTAAACTCGCTACCTTTCGGTGCAAGAGGCAATCTAGATAAATCTGGTTTCTTACCTGTAAAATAATCATCCAACCAGGCTATACCTTCCTTAAGTATTGGAATATTATCGTTTTCTAACATATCCTCTGGCATTGTGGCCCCAATATATTTTTGCTTAGCTATCCATAGACCGATGATATAATTCTCTTCACAAGCAATTATTATATTCCCTAAGGGAGATTTGTAATGTGTCTTGTAATACATCCTACCTCCTCCGATACTTTGCTTCCTATTCTTTTTGAAAAATCTTACCTTTTATATTGATGATATCGTCTATCTCTATCCTAGACTCATCCTGCATAAAAACAGCACGCTTATAATAATCTATTTTTTTTACTACACCAGAGATAGATACATATGCTCCACCAGTCTTTTTTTCATCTGGTTGAAAATAGGTGATAGTAATCTCCGGTTTATTGCTTAACTGTTTCTGTACTATCTTAAATTTCTCATCTAATAAAGCTTTCTCAGTCTCGTCTAATTCAATTCTTTCATCCGTTAACCTTGCCGTCTCCTCGATGGCTCCTTCATAACCGGTTAATGCAGCAAATGGGGAAAATTGCGCTGCACGATTATAAATATCCATTTGTGGACGAGAATCCGATACATGTCTTGGAAGTTTGATTATATCATCATAGCGATTCTCATCTTTATAATCATATTTCATCAGGCCTTATGCCCTCCTACTTGCTTATTTCGTTCTATCGTCATTGCACCCTTTTCTAGATTCATGCCCTTAAGTATCGCATTTTTTCCATACTTTTTTTTGATATCAAGTACAGCATGCTGTATCTTCTTTTCTCGCTCCAGTAGAAGCTCCTCTTCTTCCTTTATCCTTTGCTCCCTTTCATAATCGGTAAATAGGTCAAGCTGTTCGAAGCTATTATCCTTTTCTACTGAACACTCATCAACCACATGATTTGCGGATATGTTTATCCTTCTAATAAAGAGATTTTCATCAACTATCTTATGGTAGAGCTCCATAACAGCATCGATTATTAGCTTTGTAGATGATGTTTGTCGTCCAAGATTTACCGTTCCATGAGCATGCTTTGGAACCTCTCTTCCATAATGATCTGTGGTTACCTGTCCTTTATATTTACTTTTAATGTCCGGATTAGTTAAATTAATGATATCATATCCTACGGTTAGCACCATCTGGTCTGTAACCAGCCCCTTGTCAACCAGATCTAGAATCAATAGATCGGTCATTTCTCGTACAATTAATCCAGCTTTTTCAAATGTATATGGGCTCTGCAGAACCTGTCCTGATCCAAGGCTATTTACACTAGGCTTGTAGGCCTTAATATCAGCAATTATAACTGGCTCCCAGCCCCAGGCATGATCAATTAATAGCTCAGCATTGATACCAAACAACTTATAAAGCAAATCTTCGTTATAATAATCATTTGACTTACCTATTGAGCACCTTGCCACATCCCCCATAGTAAACAGACCATTTTCTTCTAACTTCCTAGCATATCCTCTACCAATGCGCCAAAAATCTGTAAGTGGGCGATGTGTCCAAAGGATACGTCTATAGCTCATCTCGTCAAGCTCAGCTATCCGTACTCCATCCTTATCTGGTTCAGTGTGCTTTGCTACTATATCCATGGCAATCTTAGCAAGATAAAGGTTGGTTCCTATTCCGGCAGTGGCTGTAACTCCAGTCGTCTGCAGAACCTCCTGTATCATCTTCATGGTAAGTTCTCTGGCCGAAAGATTATAGGTCTGCAAATAATTAGTCACATCCAAAAACACTTCATCGATAGAATAAACATGGATATCCTCTGGCGCTACATACTTCAGATATATGTTATAAATCCTTGTGCTATAATCCATGTAGTAAGCCATTCTTGGTGGCGCCACTATATAATCTATTGATAATTCAGGGGATTTTTTTAAGTCTATATCATTATAGGATGAGCCAGTAAATAAAAGCCCAGGGGCCTTTCTGGCCCGCTCAGCATTCACTTCTTTGATTTTTTGAATAACTTCAAAGAGTCTTGCTCTCCCTGATATACCATAAGATTTTAATGAAGGTGATACAGCAAGACAGATTGTCTTTTCAGTGCGAGTTGGATCGGCAACTACAAGATTAGTAGTCATAGGGTCAAGATTGCGTTCAATACATTCTACAGAAGCATAAAATGATTTTAAATCAATTGCAATATATATGTGATTTTCTTGTTTCATGGTTAATATCTCCTTATACAAGCTCATTAATAACAATCATTTGTATAAACCCACGTTTCAGTTAAATCACACAACATAATCGATTAAATATCTACTGCGATTAGGATGTCTAAGTTTCATTAAGGCCTTTGCTTCAATCTGTCTAATCCGCTCTCGTGTTAAGCCAAAATAGTTTCCAACCTGCTCTAGTGTATGCTCTTCCCCATTATTAAGGCCGAAACGCATCTCCAGAATCTTTTGCTCACGTTCATTTAGTGTCTGCAATTGCTTAAATATTTCTACCTGCAAAGAATTATCCTCAGCATTTTGCTCCGGTGAAACCATGTTGGTAGCTTCGACGAAATCTCCCAAGTATGAATTTCCATCATCACCAATAGGTGTCTCCAAAGAAACTGGATGAGCCACAATTTGAAATGCTCGCTGAACATTTTTTTCTGATATTCCAAGTTCCTCTGCTATCTGTTTACTATCATGTACTCCTGCGTCCTCTTCTTGAAGCATATCACTGGCAGTTCTCATTACTTTACGAATGATTCCATTCATATGAACCGGAATACGAATTACTCGATCTTGATCATCAATGCTCCGTGTGATTGCCTGCTTAATCCACCATGTAGCATAGGTTGAAAATCTAAATCCTTTATCATATTCATATCTATCCACAGCCTTTATCAGTCCTAGATTCCCTTCTTGAATTAAATCTAAAAAAGATAAAGAGTGTGTATTTACATATTTTTTTGCAATGCTAATTACAAGACGAAGATTCGAGCAAATTAAAGTGTCTTTTGCTTCCTGATCTCCTTCTTTTATCTTTTTTGCTAGTTCTATTTCCTCTTCTGCCTTCAAAAGCGGAGCTTCCGATGCAGCCACTAAGTAATCCCTCACCGAATCTAATCCATTCAGGGCGTTTTTCTGTGTTTTTGCTTCCTTTTTATCTGTTGATAGCTTATCCTTATCCAGATTGCTGTATTTCATTCATATCTCCTTTCAAAACCAGGTAGATGAGTAGGGAGTCAAAGTTCAAAGAATGTGTCTTGGCACATTCTCCGCGCCGAACACGTTCACGAAGTGATAAACTCATTACGTATGAGTGCGCATCCTTAGCGGTGCGTTTTTTATGTAATAGAAGGCAGTTTCCTATTGCATAAAAAACCGCCCCATACTTCTCCAAGCAATAATACTGCATCAAAGATAATAATAGGGGCGTCTTTATTATAACACATAATCAATAAAATTACAAATTCTACGGGTCTAGACGCCTGCTATGTCGTCTGCCCTACATATTCTTGTCCAATTATTCTAATTCTATTGTTCCAGCATTCAATGCATAATAACGTCCCTTTTGCTCCATTAGATCATTGTGGTCCCCCCGCTCAATTATTTCTCCTTGTTCTAGGACCATAATTGCATCGGAGTCACGAACTGTAGAGAGTCTATGGGCAATTACAAAGGTGGTTCTTCCTTTCATGAGTTTATCCATTCCCTCAGATATAAGTTTTTCGGTTCTTGTATCTACGGAGGAAGTGGCTTCATCTAGAATAAGAATCTCTGGGTCAGCAATAGCTGCTCTAGCTATGGATAAAAGCTGCCTCTCACCCTGGGAAAGATTTTGCCCATCTGCAGTTAGCATTGTGTCGTAGCCTTTGGGTAGGTTCTTTATAAAGTAATGGGCATTGGCTAGCTTTGCCGCCTCTTTTACTTCCTCATCACTTGCATCAAGTCTACCATATCTAATATTGTCAGCTACAGTCCCTTCAAATAAATGTACATCCTGTAATACAATACTCATGGTACTTCTTAAATCCATCTTATTTATTCTTCTTATATCTATACCGTCATATAAAATCTCACCATTATTTATTTCATAAAAACGATTGATAAGATTAGTGATAGTGGTTTTTCCAGCTCCTGTTGAACCAACAAAGGCAATTTTCTGACCTGGCTTAGCATAAAGATTAATGTTTTTTAACACCTTTTTTTCAGGTAGATAACCAAAATCAACATCCTTAAATGTTATAAAACTCTCTACGGTAATATTCTCAAAGCTTCCGTCCTCATTGGGTACTACCCAGCTATGATTACCACTTTTATTGCCATCTCTTAACAGCCTTACATCACCTTCATCATGTTCCACTTCTTCATCAAGGATATTAAAGATTCTCTCAGCTCCTGCAAGGGCTGCAAATAAGGTGTTAAGCTGATTAGATACCTGAGTAATCGGTCTTGAAATTGTTCTTGTATATTGTAAAAACGAAGCAATATTACCAACACTTAAGGAACCCATTATAACAAAAAACGAACCTAGCATGGCTACCACAGAGTAAAGTATAAAAGTAAGATTTCCCATAATAGGCATAAGCATAACTCCATATGTGGAAGCCCGCGATGACGATTTCCTTAATTCATCATTTTTATCATTAAAATCATTAATAGCCCTATCCTCATAATTAAATACCTTTACCACCTTTTGCCCTGACATCATCTCCTCAATATAACCATTCATATCTGCAAGTCTAAGCTGTTGATTTCTAAAGTAATTAGAAGATTTTGAGCCAATATATTTTATAATAAAAAGCATAAGAATAAGCATAAGGGTTACTACCAATGTCAGCATTGGACTTATGACAATCATCATTGTATAGGTACCTACTACAGTTACTATAGATACAATTATTTGAGATACAGCCTGCTCTAAGGACTGATTTAACATATCCACATCATTTGTAAATGTTGACATTAGCTCTCCATGGGAATGAGTGTCAAAATATGAAATTGGTAGCTTCTCCATATGAGCAAACATATCTTCACGGATTTTGTGAATTATCTTCTGTGCCAATCTTGCCATAGAGCGATTTCCCAAATACTGTCCTAGGGCAATGATTAGGACAGTTCCAGCCATTATTAGTATATATTTTAGTGCTTCACTTGCTAGCCCTCCACTGACAAATACATCAATTATAGGACTAAGGAGTCCATTAGCTGCTACTTCTGCCAATGATGCAAAAATAATAGAAAGTATTCCTAAGGCGAAAAGTCCTTTATAGAATCTATAATATCCAAATAGTCTCATAAGAGTTTTTCCTGGGTTTTTAGGTCTGAATTTTGTCTTTTTATTACTAGCTTTTTTATTATTCATTATTCACCAATCACTCCCTTCTTCTGCGACTCATTTATTTCTTTATAAATCGGTGATTTCAACATCAGTTCATCATGAGTACCCATGGATTCTATGCTACCCTCATGCATAACAATTATCCTATCAGCATGCTCTATAGAAGTAATTCTCTGAGCAATTATAATAGTAGTTACATCAGGTAGATTATTTTTAAACGCTTTCTGAATCTTAGCATCAGTAGTCATATCAACAGCACTGGTGGAATCATCTAATATAATTGCCTTTGGTGACTTCAAAAGTGCACGGGCAATTGTAAGCCTTTGCTTTTGTCCACCGGAATAATTGTCACCATTTTGCTCAACTATATGGTCAAGCCCATCCTCATAGGTTGATACAAATTCCCAAGCCTGTGCATTCTTGAGAGATTGGATGATCTCATGGTCAGATGCATCTTCATTACCCCACTTCATATTGCTTCTTATGGTACCTGAAAACAAGGTGTTCTTCTGTAGTATAAATGCTACCTTATCACGAAGTAGTCCGATATTATAATCCCTTACATCTACTCCCCCAACCCTTACAGATCCATCCGTTACATCATAAAGTCTAGGTATAAGCTGAACCAAGGTGGACTTTGATGATCCCGTCGAACCTATAATACCTAAGGTTTCCCCTGAGTTAATAGTAAAGGAGATATTATTAAGGGTAGATTCAGAGCTACCTGGATAGATAAAACTCACATTCTCAAAGGAGATAGTTCCATCTTTTATTTCATTAATAGGGCTATATATTTCACTTATTTCTGACTCAGTATCTAGCACTTCCGATATCCTAGATACAGAAGCTGAGCCCCTTAAAAGATTCATAAAATACATGGATATCATCATCAATGACATAAGAACCTGAGTGATATATGTTACGAAGGATATCAAGGCGCCTCCACTCATGGTGCCTAGTGTAATCTGCTTACCTCCAAACCATAATACTGCAATGATCGTTGAATAAACCACAAGGTTAAATACTGGCATCAAAGAGATAATATAAGAAATAGCTTTAAAAGCTGTGTTCATCAGATCATCATTTTTCTCTTTAAATTTCGCTTCTTCAAAATCCTGTCTATTAAATGACTTTACAATCCTTATATTGGTTAGATTTTCTTGAATAACTCCATTAACCTTGTCTACACGGGTTTGAAGTCTTAAGAAAAGTGGTCTTGCCTTGGTTAATACAAAGGTAATTGCAATGGCCAAGATCGGTAATGAAACTAAAAACACCTTAGCCAAGGATGAGTTAATTCTAAAGGCCATAATCATAGCAAAAAGTAGCATAAAGGGAGCTCTAATAGCCATTCTGAGACTCATCATGGTTACTTGCCCTATGGTATTGCAGTCGTTTGTAAGCCTTGTAATAAGTGAGGACACTGTGAATGAATCAAGGTTTGTAAATGAAAATTTCTGTATCTTCTCAAATACCTTCTGTCTGATTTCCGCCGCAAAACCATATCCTGCATTTGCTCCAAAGAAAGAGCTTGAAACTCCGAATACCATGGCAAATACAGCTGCCAGTATCATTATAAAACCGATTTTCACAATATATTCTATGTCTTGATTTAGAATTCCAATGTCTACGATTTTAGACATAAGATAAGGAATGATTACATCTCCTAATACCTCTAAAATCATAAATATTGGACTTAATATTGCAAATACAATATATTTCTTCATTAATGGTAATAACTTTTTCACTAGCTTTCCTCCTGTCCTATATATTTTCAATATCCTTTTCGCTAATTTTCTTTAAATTTGCATTAATTATCTTTAGATATCTATCTAGATCCTGTAACTCTTCTGTATTAAATCCTATAAAAATATCCTTATATACCTTAAATATATAACTCTCATAATCCTTAATAAAGTTTTCTCCTTTATCTGTTACTGCTAATCTGTTATATCTCATATCAGTCTCTAGGGGTATCTGTTCAAGAATATCTTCATGAATGAGCCTCTTTACACAGTGGCTCATGGCACCTTCTGTAAATCTCATCTCCTTGGCCAATTCCTTTTGACTTTTATCAGGATATCTTTTTACCAGCATGGCCAGATGAAGCAAGCCGATCCTCAAATCATATTCACTTATCTTTTGTTGCATTAATTGTGCAAGCATTGTGTTTGTTTCCTTAAGCTGCATTGCCACGTCTGTTTCAAACATATTTTCCTATTACCTCCGGTTGCTTTATCATTAAACTGTTATTAGCACAATACTTTAATGGTAAACTATCAACAAGCAATTGTCAATACATAAGTCTATAAAAACGGAGGATAACTCTAAAGAAGTCTATAAAAACGGAGGAAAGCATTGAACTTTTCACATATTTAAGTTTTGCTAA
>CAZODB010000045.1:6221-13560 GCA_964578425.1 uncultured Herbinix sp. | reverse complement strand
CATTTAGCTGCTCCGCCTGCTTGGAGGTCAGTAATTTCTCGGCAACAGCTATTAACCCTAATTTAGCACGGGAAGTACGTTGCTTAGTCATAACATACTCTAATTGAGATTGAGATATCTTGTTTTTCTCCAATAAATAATCCCCAAAATAAAGTCCGAACATGATGTTTCTCCTTTCATACCGTAATTCTCCCTATAACGCATTTTGTAATAAAATGAAGAACAAATAAACTAATTTACATTAAATTATTTCCTATGTATAATATACACCAAAATAGTAAAAAAAGACAGTCTTTATTTGAAAATATATTATTTTCATATAATAAAAGCTAGTAATCTTGCATATTTACCAAAAAAAGTTTTATTATGCATTAATTGTGCATAGATGGAGTGTAGAAAACTGATAAAATCATGATGACATTTATGCCCACCTATGTTAAAGTATTGAATAAGTTAAGAGAAGTTGGAGGTAATAATGAAGAAAATAGTAGATTTAATATCAGAGGATCTTAAGCAAGCATTTTTATCAAAAGGATATGATGAGAAATACGGAACGGTAACACTGTCAAATAGACCCGATTTATGCCAATATCAATGCAATGGAGCTATGGCAGCAGCAAAAGTATACAAGAAAGCACCGATTATGATTGCGCAGGAGGTTGCGGATGTATTACAGGGCAATAATAAGATAAAAGAAATTACTGCTATTATGCCTGGATTTATAAATATAAATATGAGTGATGAGTTCTTGGCCAAGTATATAAATAAAATGCGTAAGGATAAGGATTTTGGCTGTGAGAAGGAGTCTACTCCTAATAAGGTGGTTATTGATTATGGCGGACCAAATATTGCCAAGCCACTTCATGTAGGTCATTTGCGCTCGGCTATTATAGGCGAAAGTCTGAAGCGAATATTTAAATATATGGGAAATGATGCAATCGGTGATGTGCACCTGGGTGACTGGGGTACACCTATGGGACTGGTTATAGCTGAATTAAAGAGAAGAAAGCCAGATCTTATTTATTTTGATGAAAGCTATACCGGAGAGTACCCCAGCGAAGCTCCATTTACCATATCTGAGCTTGAAGATATATATCCTGCTGCTAGCGCCTATTCAAAAGAAAATCCAGATTTTCTTGAGGAAGCAAAACGTATAACTCTTCTTATGCAAAATGGTCATAGAGGATATACGGCTATCTGGAAGCATATGCAGGATGTATCCGTAACGGATCTAAAGAAGATATATGATAAGCTTAATGTTTCTTTTGAATTGTGGAAAAAGGAAAGTGATGCTCAGCCCTATATTACAGACATGGTAGAGTATTTGAAGAAGAATGATTATGCAAGAATCAGCGACGGAGCATTGGTGGTTGATGTAAAGGAAGATACAGATACCAGAGAGATACCACCATTCATGATATTAAAAACTGATGGTGCCACACTGTATAGCACTACTGATTTGGCAACCATTGTAGAGCGAATGAAGCTCTTTGATCCTGACTATCTTATATATATTACAGATAAAAGGCAGGAATTGCATTTTGAAAGATTGTTCCGCTGTGCAAAGAAAACAAAACTAACTAATGAAGATACAAAGCTTAAATTTATAGGCTTTGGTACTATGAATGGTAAGGATGGCAAGCCCTTTAAGACTAGGGACGGTGGTGTACTTCGTCTTGAGCACCTCATTAAGATGGTTACCGATGAGGTATATAATAAAATAATGGACAATCGTAGCATGGAGGAGGAGGAAGCAAGAGAAGTGGCCTCTAAGGTTGGTTTAGCAGCCCTAAAATATGGGGATCTTTCAAACCAGGCCTCCAAGGATTATGTGTTTGACTTAGAACGTTTTACTTCCTTTGAGGGAAATACAGGACCGTATATTCTATATACAATTGTAAGAATAAAATCCATTTTAGATAAATTCAAGGATACAGGGAAAACAATAAGTCCAGACATGGAGGTTCTTCCTGACTCCTCACCTGTCATTCGAGATCTAATGCTACAGATTACAAGATTTAGTGATATGTTACATGCGGCTTACGAGGAGCTTGCACCTCATAGGATATGCCAATATATATATGATTTGGCTGACAAATTCAGTAGCTTCTATCATGATACAAAGGTGATATCAGAGGAATACAGTGAAGAAAAGCAAGCATCATTAATACTGATGATTACATTGGTGCTTGAGATATTGCAGACTTGTATAGAACTGCTGGCATTTGAGGCTCCTGAAAGGATGTAATAAGAGTTGAAACGGTACTCAAAAACGGTACCAGGTACCAAATGAAAAAAACACTTGACAGTAAACGGTACCAGGTACCGAATCGATGTACCTAACGGAGGGAATTATGTATCGTTTGATTTCTAAATTAATAGTATATAAGAATCTAGAAGAAGAAAACATATTGGTTAAGTTATCTAGAGTTCTCATGGAAATGGATTATCATAAGAAGTGTATACTGGGAGAACTCGATGCGATAGATAAGGAAAACTATATATCTAGAATATATACATTGATTAATGAGCTACTAGATATAGCTACAATATATGGATTTGATAAAAACCTATGGCAGAACTATCTAGCCTATACTTTGGCAAGCATGGAGAATCCCTTTACTATCACTTGCGAGAAGGTAGGTGCCATGGATGGCACAGTCAATCAATTTGCAAAATCGGACTTTAAAATATTTTTAGACCTATTTCACTATGACTTCAGTGATTTAGAAGAGGAACTTGATATTAACTGCTTTTCCATAATATCTAACTATAAGGCCATTGAAAAAAGCAGCGGAAGATATAATAAAAGTGTAAGTGAGAAGGTTAGGATACTTAGCGCTAAGATTGCAGCTGCCAAAGATGAGAAAGAGATATTTGCA
Organism: uncultured Herbinix sp.; assembly: GCA_964578425.1. Classification (GTDB taxonomy): domain Bacteria; phylum Bacillota; class Clostridia; order Lachnospirales; family Lachnospiraceae; genus Mobilitalea. Next base: position 10,678 of record CAZODB010000045.1, on the reverse strand, counting down.
ATTGTAACCGATTTTTATAAAGATTATGGTGTTGGCAAATTTGGACTGAATAAAGCATTTCGTTTGTCCGGTGTTAATGGCAAGCTGGAGCTTGTTCCTATTACCAATACTCTAGAGGTAAAGCTATCGGACCTAGTAGGTTATGAGCTACAAAAGCAGAAGCTTATAGATAACACAAGGGCTTTTGTAGAGGGGAAGAAGTCTAACAATGCTTTACTGTTTGGTGACAGTGGTACAGGTAAATCAACATCAGTAAAGGCAATCCTTAACGAATATTATGATAAGGGACTTCGGATGATTGAAATATATAAGCATCAGTTTGAAGAACTTTCTATGATCATATCCCTTATAAAAAATAGAAATTATAAATTCATTATATATATGGATGATTTATCCTTTGAGGAATTCGAGATAGAATATAAATATCTTAAGGCAGTGATTGAAGGCGGTCTGGAGAATAAGCCGGATAATGTTCTTATATATGCCACATCTAATCGCAGGCACCTTATAAGGGAAACCTGGAGTGATAGATCTGACATGGAGAAGGATGGAGATATCCATCGTTCAGATACGATGGAGGAAAAGCTTTCATTAGTAGAACGCTTTGGAATAACCATTAACTATTCTTCGCCCTCCCACAAGGAATATCTGGAGATTGTAAAGCAGCTAGCCATAAGGCAGGGTATAGATTATCATTCAGAAGATGAGCTCTATGCTGAAGCAAGAAAATGGGAGCTCTATCATGGTGGTTTATCGGGACGTACTGCTCAGCAGTTTATTAATTATCTAGCCGGAAAAACAGATTAAGTAATAATGCTATATAATAACTGAGGTGTATAGTAGTTGAGGTATATAGTAGGGCGATAAATGCTAGGGCGATAAATGCTTGGAGGAGGGAATATACTTTGCTTGTATATATTAAGAATGGTTATGTGATTGATCCTGGTTCAGACATAGAGGGATACTACGATATATTGATTAAGGACGACCTTGTCTATAGAGTCACACAAGCTTCAGATAATAATGAAGCGGATACCATAGCTGATAGAGTAATAGATGCATCCGGAATGCTTGTTATGCCCGGATTAATTGATCTTCACGTTCATCTTCGAGAACCTGGATTTGAATATAAAGAGACTATAGAGACGGGTTGTGCTGCGGCTGCGGCAGGAGGTTATACCTCAATCTGTGCCATGCCAAATACAAAACCTGCTCTAGACACACCAGACATGGTGCGATTCGTCCTTAACAAAGCCAAGAAATCCTTAGTTAATGTATATCCCATCGGTGCAATTACTCTGAACCAGGAGGGAAATAAGCTTACAGATATACCAGCCTTGATAAAAGCCGGTGCTGTCGGATTAAGTGAGGATGGCAAATCCGTTATGGATACCGCTCTGTATGCAAAGGCTATGGAGGAGGCTGCCAAGCTAGGCGTCTTAGTGTTTGCCCATTGTGAGGATAAAGCCCTTGCAGGAAATGGAGTAATAAATGCCGGTAGTAAAGCAAAGAAATTGGGCCTGGAGGGTATTAGTAACGCCGTGGAGGATATAATAGTTGCCAGGGATGTTATCCTTGCACAGGAAGCAGGTACTAAGCTCCATCTGTGCCATTGCTCTACAAAGGGCAGTATAGATATCCTTGGGATAGCGAAAGACAAAGGTTTTAGTGTAACAGGAGAGACCTGTCCCCACTACTTTACATTATCGGATGAGGACATACCTGGGGATGATTCTAACTATAAGATGAATCCACCGCTACGAAGCCCAAAGGATGTGGAAGCGATTATAGACGCCCTGAAAAATAATATACTTGATGTGATTGCAACCGATCACGCTCCTCATTCTAAGGAGGAGAAGGAAGAATCCATGGCAGAAGCCCCATTTGGGATAGTAGGGCTTGAAACTGCCTTTTCTATCACATATACCGAGCTAGTAAGAACAGGTATCCTTAGCCTAAGGCAGATGGTTGAAAAGATGAGCCTTAATCCCGCTAAGATTCTTAATATGGACAGAGGCTGTATAGGTGAGGGCAAAGTAGCTGATATAGTGATCGTAGACCCGAATGAGGAATACTGCATAGATAAATACAGTTTTTTATCTAAAGGCATCAATACTCCTTTTCATGGAAGAAGGGTGTATGGAAGGGTAAAACATACTATAGTATCAGGGGAAATCAAATATGAATGTACCGGAGGGAAATCCTCCTTTGTGTGTTAAATATAATTTAAAGATATAGAGGGAGGAAAATCCTCCCGTTGGATGGTATATATAATTTAAAGATATAGAGGGAGGATAAATGATAAACAAACTTACAAAAAGAATTCAGGAGTTGGAAGCGCCTATAGTGGTGGGACTTGATCCCATGCTAGATTATGTGCCAGAGCATATAGTTAAGAAGGCATATGATGATAAGGGCGAGAATCTTCAAGGTGCTGCAGAAGCAATATGGCAGTATAATAAAGGGATAATCGATGCGATATATGATTTGGTCCCAGCAGTAAAGCCGCAGGTAGCTATGTATGAGCAGTTTGGTATAGAAGGAATGAAGGCTTATGTAAAGACATTAGATTATGCCAAGGAAAAAGGCCTGATAGTTATTGGTGATGTTAAGCGAGGAGACATAGGCTCAACATCTACTGCTTATGCAAGAGGTCATCTTGGTAAGATAAATATTGCTGGTAAAGAATTTAGAGGCTTTAATGAGGACTTTATAACAGTTAATCCATATCTGGGTTCTGACGGAATACTACCATTTATAGAGGTATGTAAGCAGGAGAACAAAGGATTATTTATTCTTGTAAAGACATCAAATCCCTCTAGCGGGGAATTTCAGGATCGACTTATTGATGGGCGTCCCTTGTATGAGCTGGTAGGAGAAAAGGTGGCAGAGTGGGGAGAGCTGTTTATGGGATCCGAATATAGCTATATCGGAGCCGTGGTAGGCGCGACTTATCCTGAGATGGGTAAGGTACTTAGAAAACTTATGCCTAAGACATTTATACTAGTTCCTGGCTATGGGGCTCAAGGGGGTAAGGCTGAGGATCTAAAACCTTATTTCAATAAGGATGGACTAGGAGCTATCGTCAACTCCTCAAGAGGAATTATCGCTGCTTACAAGCTAGCGCAATATGAAAGCTATGGAGAGGTTGCCTATGCAGATGCTTCAAGGCAGGCAGTAATGGATATGAGAGAAGACCTTAAAAAAGCTTGGAGAGAATAATAAAAAACAAGTAAAATGTAATTAACCCCCATAAGTTAACAGAGAAATTTTAACTTAAGGGGGTTGTTTTTAATTAAGCATTATGTTATAGCTTATTCGGCTCCGGATATTCTGTGCCAAATGTTTCTACTGTAACACTTTTCATGTTTTGTGGTTCGAGTGGCATATCGGAATAATCCACCTTAGTTTCAGCTATTTTATTGACCACATCCATGCCCTCGATTATCTTTCCGAATGCTGCGTAGGAACCGTCTAGATGCGGCGAATCCTTATGCATAATAAAGAATTGTGAGCCAGCCGAATCGGGTCTTTGAGATCTTGCCATGGAGATAACTCCTGCATCGTGCTTTATCTTGTTTTCAATATTATTATAGGTAAATTCACCCTTAATTGAGTATCCGGGTCCGCCAGTGCCATTTCCATCCGGATCTCCGCCTTGAATCATAAATCCACGGATTACCCTATGGAACTTTAATCCATTATAAAAACCTTTGTTAATAAGAGATATAAAGTTATTAACTGTAATCGGAGCAATTTCAGGATATAACTCCAGCTTCATAATATCTCCGTTTTGCATTTCAATCGTAACGATAGGATTCATCTTATATTATATATCCTTTCTAGTTAGTTTTATTTAGGTCCGTCCTTGTATGCTGTCGGTGGTAAATATAACATATTCCAAAGTTTTTTGTCAAGGCAGGTATAAGTAAATAAATAAAGATTTTATTTAATGAATACCACTACTAAAAACAGTTTGCTTTTTATATTAAGTTCTTATATAGTAATTATAATAAAACTGGCGATTTAGGGTGGGAGTATGGTATATATGGATGAAGCTTGAGCTTGTGTTTCAACATAAGATAATAGGAGCACTAGCAAATATCGAACCAAACCGTGCTTGTATTTTAAATAGGGCTTGTTTATAATGAAATAAGAATTAGATTGGTATATATAAATACATAAGAAAGGATAGATAAAGTGCCGAAATCATATAGCATTAATGTAAAGACACCCCAAACCACAGCTATGATCGATATTACGAGACAGGTTCAGGAAGTAGTTACAGATAGCCAGGTAATGAATGGAATTTGTATTGTATTTATACCTCATACGACAGCTGCGGTAACTATAAATGAAAATGCCGACCCTGATGTTGTCAGGGACTTTCTTATGGAAATAAATAAGGTGATACCATTTTCTGATGGCTATCATCATATGGAGGGAAACTCTGCCGC
>CAZODB010000045.1:5049-6121 GCA_964578425.1 uncultured Herbinix sp. | reverse complement strand
GGACAGTTCATATCCTTGTATTGCAATGACGGTGGAAGACTACTGCCAAGACCGTTAAGCATATGCGAGATCGACAAAGAGAGCCGAAATATCCGTCTGGTTTACCGTGTTGTGGGAAAGGGAACGGAAGAATTTGCAAGGCTTAAGTCCGGTGATTATATAGATTGTATAGGTCCTTTGGGAAGGGGATTTACTCTAGAAGGAAAGAAGGCTCTTATAATAGGGGGAGGTATCGGGATTCCCCCCATGCTCGAGCTTGCAAAGCAACTTAATTGTGAGAAAAGCATTGTGCTTGGATTTAGGGATATAACATTCTTGAACAAGGATTTTGAAGCTTATGGCAAGGTATATATATCTACAGAGGATGGAAGTGTAGGGACTAAAGGAAATGTCATTGATGCAATTAAAGCCAATAATCTTAAGGCGGACATCATATTTGCTTGTGGGCCAACCCCCATGCTTAAAGGTATAAAAGAATATGCATCTGATAATAAGATAAAGGCCCAGTTATCCTTAGAGGAGAGAATGGCTTGCGGTATCGGCGCTTGTCTAGCGTGTGTATGCCAGTCGACTGAAGTGGACCATCACTCCAATGTGAATAACAAGAGGATATGTAAGGAAGGCCCTGTGTTTTATTCCGATGATATAATATTATAAGGAATTAAGAGCATAGGGTTATAAAATATAAGAATAGTAAATTGGATCATAAGATAAGAAAGTGGTTAACGAGTACATGATAGGATTAAGAAGGATAGAATTAAGAAAGCCAAGATAAATGAAAGATAAAAATATAAAGGGAATAAACATGAAAGAGAAGAATATGAAAGATATAAAAATGAAGGTCAATATAGCAGGAATTACTTTTAATAATCCAGTCACCACAGCCTCGGGAACATTTGCCTCTGGTATGGAGTACTGTGATTATGTTAATTTATCAAGGCTTGGGGCCGTAACTACTAAGGGGGTATCTGCTATTCCTTGGCCGGGAAACCCCACTCCAAGAATAGCAGAAACATATGGTGGAATGCTAAATGCCATCGGACTGCAAAACCCGGGTGTTGATGTATTCATA
>CAZODB010000045.1:0-4949 GCA_964578425.1 uncultured Herbinix sp. | reverse complement strand
GATGCAATCTCCCTAATTAATACTCTGACAGGTATGAAGATAGATATAGAAAGAAGGGCCTTTCTTCTGGCTAATAAAATAGGAGGATTATCAGGTCCTGCTATTAAACCTATAGCAGTGAGAATGGTGTATCAAGCTGCAAATGCAGTGGGGATTCCTATTATAGGTATGGGTGGAATCATGGATGGTGATGATGCCTTAGAGTTTATTATGGCAGGGGCTACTATGGTGGCCGTAGGTACTGCGAATTTCATTAATCCAAGAGCAACAGAGGAAGTAATTGATGGAATAGAAGCATATATGATAAGGAATAATATAAATGATATAAATGATTTAATAGGTTGTGTATAATATTAATACGTGAATTAGTTATATAGAAAAGTATATTAGCTATTTATTTGCGTAAACATGAAATAAAAATGTAGGGAGGAAATATGGAACAATATAAGAAGGATTTTATTGAGTTTATGGTTGATTGCGGTGTGCTCAAATTCGGAGATTTTATAACAAAGAGTGGAAGAAAAACGCCATTTTTTATAAATACTGGATTCTATAGAACGGGCTCACAGCTTCGTAAGCTGGGTGAATATTACGCTAAGGCAATCAATGAGAAGTTTGGACTGGGTTTTGATATATTGTTCGGACCTGCATATAAGGGAATTCCTTTGGGGGTTGCCACGGCGATGGCAATAAGTGAAAACTATGATAAAGATATAAAATATTGCTCAAATAGAAAAGAGATTAAGGATCACGGAGACAAGGGAATCCTACTGGGCTCTCCTATTAACGATGGAGATAGGATTATAATTATTGAGGACGTTACAACAGCCGGAACTTCCATACAGGAAACCATGCCTATATTGAAAGCGCAGGTTTCACATACGGAGGATGGGCGTGCCCAGGAACGTGTCGATGTATTAGGACTGGTGGTTTCTGTAGATAGAATGGAAAGAGGGCAGGGGGAAAGAAGCGCCCTTAAGGAAATGGAGCATACCTATGGATTTGTAACAACCGCTATCGTAACCATGGATGAGGTAGTAGAGCATCTTTTTAATAAGCCTTATAAGGGAAAAATAATTATTGACGGGCAACTAAAGAATGCAATAGATGCATATTATCAGCAATATGGCCCCGAGAAACCATAAATTTAGGAGGAAAACAACATGATGGAAAAGATTTATCACACTATGAAATCTGTAGGAGTATGGAATTTGGTGCTAGGTATAGTGCTGATTATATCAGGCGTGGCAGCAGGCACATTTCTTATAGTAAATGGTGCCAAGCTACTAAAGAAGAAATCAGACTTATTATTTTGACAGGATGGAATATGAGGATTATTCATGAAAACACAAGATTTTTATTATGATCTACCGGAGAAGCTTATTGCTCAGGATCCCCTAGTGGATCGGTCTAGCTCAAGACTATTAGTACTAAACAGGTCTACAGGGGAATATGAGCATAAAGTATTTAGTGAGATTAAGAGCTTCCTGAAGGAAGGTGACTGCCTGGTGTTAAACAACACTAAGGTTATCCCTGCACGCTTATTCGGAGAGAAGGTATACGATGGAGGCGGTGACGGGGCACGTATCGAACTATTGCTACTAAAAAGAAAAGAAAACGATATATGGGAGACCTTAGTTAGACCTGGAAGGAAGGCTAGGCCAGGAACAAAAATATCATTTGGTAATGGCCTCCTTGTAGGCGAAATACTGAGCATTGTAGATGATGGGAATCGACTAGTCCATTTCTTTTATGAGGGTATATTTGAAGAGATTCTAGACCAACTAGGAGAAATGCCATTACCTCCCTATATTACCCATGAGTTATCAGATAAGAACCGATACCAGACAGTGTATGCAAAATATAAGGGCTCGGCAGCAGCTCCAACAGCAGGCCTTCATTTTACACAGGAGCTAATGGAAGAAATACAAGGCATGGGTGTAACTATTGCATATGTTACTCTTCATGTAGGATTAGGAACCTTTCGTCCTGTTAAGGTGGAGAATGTGCTTGAGCATTATATGCATTCAGAACACTATCAGATATTGCAGGAGGAAGCTGATAAAATAAATACTGCTAAAAAAAAGGGCGGCAGAATCATATGTGTGGGAACTACAAGCTGCCGCACAGTGGAATCCTCATCAGGGAATGATGGCTATATAAATGCAGGAAGCGGAGACACCTCAATATTTATCTATCCAGGCTATCGCTTTAAGGTGATGGAGGGATTAATAACAAACTTTCATCTGCCAGAATCTACACTTATGATGCTTGTATCTGCATTTGCAGGTAGGGGAGGCGTTCTAAATGCATATGAAGAGGCGGTTAGAGAGCAATACCGCTTTTTTAGCTTTGGAGATGCTATGCTTATAATATAGATAGATATGGATAAATAAAAGTTGACACTTTAGCAAATAACAATATATTCAACTAGTATTATGTAATATAATTATGACTATAAACCAATCAGAACATTTAAAGATCAGTAATAAATTACCTAATTAATCAAAATAAACAAAGAAAATAATAATAACACAAAAAGTATTGACATATTCGATATAATTAGCTAGAATGTGTAAGGTAGTGTTCGATAGTAACATAATTAATGTTTATTAACGTCCTTTAATAAATATGCACGGCAATTGTGCTTGGGTATTTATGACCAGTGAATAATATTAAAGAACAATTATAAGTAGATCCAAATTAATATCTAACAATAGGAGAGGTAACAGTGAAAAAGAATAATAAGATAATAATAGGAATACTGCTAGTGCTAGTAATTATATTAATATTTGTGTTCTTACCTAGGGGCGGTACTAAGGACTATAGTGAAAAATATGAAGGAGTTACAGATTTACATAAAGAAATTGAAGGTATTGGTCGTGATAACACATACGCAAAATATCTAGAAAAGTATTCAGATTCGATTTTTCCTGAAAAGAGCATCGAGATTCACGCTTCTACCTATGTAGGTGGGGATGAAATCGAGAATTACCCAGAGTATGAAGGTGTGGCAGATGTAGTCCATACATCTGATTCATCTTATATAGAGTGGGAAGTAGAGGTTCCTCAGGCCGGAATGTATCAAATCCATATGGATTACTTCGCGGTGAAATCAAGAGGTGTGGATATAGAAAGAAAATTACTTATTAATAATGAGATACCCTTTATCGGGGCTGAGGCTCTTAGCTTCACAAGATTTTGGAGTGATAAAAGTGAAGCAATAAAAGATAACCAAGGAAATGAAATACGTCCGACACAGATAGATAAACCAGACTGGATCAGAGGATATTTTAGAGATGATTTAGGTTATTATACAGAGCCTTATTTCTTTTATTTTGAAGAGGGAAAGAATACAATAGCATTAGAAGCAGTTAATGAACCAGCGGTGATTAAGAGTATAACATTAGAAGCATTTAAGGAAATACCTACATATGCTGAATATCTTAAGAGCGCACCGAGTACTCAGGCCTCAGAGCTGGCATTGAATTACAAGGAGGTTATACAGGGAGAGGATTCATCCCTGCGTTCTTCGCCATCCTTATATCCTCTATATGATAGATCATCTTCGAATACTGTACCATATAGTGTTTCGCAGATTCGTCTAAATATGATAGGAGGCAATGCATGGAGGATTCCTGGACAGTGGATCCAATGGGATTTTAGTGTACCTGAGGATGGGTATTATAATATAACTATAAAGGGAAGACAAAATTATCAAAGAGGTTTTAAGTCTACCAGAGCCCTTTATATAGATGGTGAATCACCATTCAATGAGACTAAACAGTTAGGCTTTTTATACAGTAATAATTGGGAGTCAATTACTCTTTCAGATGAAGAGAGCAATCCTTATAAATTCTACCTAACCAAGGGTGATCACACTCTAAGAATGGAAGTAACACTGGGTGAGTTGGGATTAATTCTAAATGATATGCAGGATTCAGTGTATAGATTAAATGAAATCTATAGAAAGATATTGGTTCTGACTGGTACTACCCCTGATAGATATAGGGATTATAGAATTCAAGATGTTTACCCCGAAGTAATTGAGGCCATGGAGATAGAAAGCAAGAGGCTGTTTAAGATAGTTGATGACATCGTGGCTTTCACAGGACAGAAGGCTGAACAGGCAGGGTCAATAGTCACTTTGGCAGAGCAGTTGGAGGTGTTTGTAAAGAAGCCCGATAAAATACCTGTATCATTTATAAGATTTAAAGAGAATATAAGTGCTTTGGGAACTTCTATACTATTATTTAGTGAAGCACCATTAGATATTGATTATGTTACTATAACAGGTACCGATGAAAAACCTGATGAAGTAAAGGAATCGGTATTAGATAAATTAGTTCATGAAGTTAGATCATTTACTGCATCCTTTCTTGTGGATTACAATGCATTAGGAGATGTATATGATAAGGGCGAGGCCATAGATGTATGGATATTAACGGGTCGTGATCAAAGTACAGTCTTGAAGACAATGATTGATGATACATTCACACCGGATACAGATATAAAGGTTAATCTTAAGCTGGTTGAACCAGCTACTCTCCTCAATGCAGTGCTAGCCGGTACTGGACCAGATGTAGTTTTGTCTGCTGGACAAGGAGAGCCTGTCAATTATGCACTACGTAGCGCGGTTGAGGATTTGACACAATTTGAAGATTATGAAAAGGTTCTGGAAGAGTTTTATCCCAGCTCATACGAGGCCTTCAAATTCGAAGGTGGACTTTATGCTATACCGGAGATGCAGAACTTCAATGTTATGTTCTATCGTACGGATATTATGGAGGAGCTTGGGCTAGAAATACCGCAGACCTGGGATGATTTGATTAATATACTACCCATAGTTCAGCAAAAGAATATGCAGATTGCTATACCTTCTACAGATAGGTTGATCAATGGTGTATCTAATCCTGACTTGTCTACCTTCTTTGCTATGCTATATCAAA
>CAZODB010000044.1:1824-13865 GCA_964578425.1 uncultured Herbinix sp. | reverse complement strand
GCCACTTATAAATCCCCCGAATATAAACCATAAAACATTACCCAAACACCCCATAATGATGCCTCCAGCTTTTAGATTGCTTATTTTATATTACGATTTGATATAACAAACTGACTTTATTATATTATAAGTTATTATATTTTACTATCTATTTGTATAAAATTACGTATTATGATATAATTTAACAAAAATTACAGGAGAATTATTATGAACAAAAAGACGCCAATAGAATTATATATGTATGGGGATATATCTAGAAGTGATTTGCTATCTCTAATATCAGATATTTCCCCTTACAATACTCTCGGACTTACAGAAGATGAATATGCATTATATCAAAAAATAGGGGAACTAGGTATTGATGATATAGTAAAGGCGAGAATGCTAAAGGAACAAATAATCGATAAAGCTAAAATCTTTTTTAGAGAAGAGATTGCAAAAAGCCATATACAAAATATCAAAAAACTGACCTTGAAAAGCTTTAACCTAAATCCATTCTTAGATAAATACAAAGCAAATATTCTAACAGGTAACGCCTCAGCTTTAAGCGTAGCTAAAGCTTTAGTTTATCCAAGAGTATTAGGTTCATCAATAAACACAACATTTGGTAATAAACTTCAAAAGTTTTGTAGTACTATTCTAGAAGGATATGCATCTACAACAACAGGTATTGACATAGAATTTATTGATTTAATGGATGGCCGAAGAAAATACTGTCAAATTAAATCAGGTCCGAACACTATCAACAAAGATGATATTAAAACTATAGAAGATCATTTTCAAGCAATTAAAAATTTAGCCCGAACTAATAATTTGAATATTAGAATAAATGATCTAGTTGTTGGTGTCTTTTATGGAGAGCCTAAAGAGCTAAGTGGCCATTATAAGAATATACAAAAAAATTATCCCGTTTATATTGGTAAGGAGTTCTGGCATAGATTAACTGGAGACGAAAATTTCTATAGTATAATAACAAATGCTATGGGTGATGTGGCGTCAGAATTTGATGGCAGTTCATTAATTAATCGAGTTATAAATGAGTTGGCAAAAGAAATCGAAAAGACGTTAGAGGATTAGGCTGTCCCTAATCCTCTAATTCATTTAAAACATGAATTATTGACAACCCTATAGCTTTAGCCATTTCTACAGGTACTGCATTTCCAATCTGTTTATATTGTTGTCCCATTGAACCTGCAAACTCCCATTCATCAGGAAAACTCTGAATTCTTGCATATTCTCTAACTGTAAAAGGTCTTGTTTCATCTGGATGGCACCTTTCAGTTTGTTTCTGAGCAGGGCTACATGTTAATGTAAGACAGGGTTCATCCCAAGATATTCTACGTGCCATACCAGTACGACCACCACCTGAGTAATAGCTTTTTCCCATATATGATTTTGCTATTTCTTCAGGCAGATCTCTCCAATACCCGCCAGGTGGAACCAGTTCTAATACTTTCTTTTTTTTAGGTGGATATTTTTCGCCGATTGAATTCGGAACATTATATAGAACATCGCGTAAAACCGGTTTATTATCGTAAGGTTTTGGTAAAATAAATTTCGCTCCAAGTTCTTTTCTAATTCCCACAATTATAATACGTTGCCTTTTCTGTGCCACATTATAGTCATTTGCCTTTATAAGATGCCATGTAACATTATATCCAAGACTTTCGTATATATTAATCATGGATTTTAGCGTGTCTCCACCATCATGAGAAATTAATCCTCTTACGTTTTCAGCCAAAAATACTTTTGGTTTTAATTCCTCTACAATCTGAGCAAAATAATAAAACATTGTTCCACGAACATCCTCGAGTCCTAGTTTATGTCCAGCATAACTAAACGCTTGACAAGGGTATCCTCCGGACACAAGATCAACATCTACTCCATTTGCAATATATTTTCTAATACCATCATCTGCAACCTTTATTATATCATTTTCAATTACATTCCACTTTGGTCTATTTATTCTAAGGGTTTCTGCAGCATATTTATCAATTTCCACTAACCCAATTTCATCAAAACCTGCTTGCTCCAATCCAAGGGCTAATCCACCTGCCCCTGCAAACAATTCTACTGATTTATACGCTCTTTTTGGAGTTACTGTATTAACATCAATGTATTCTTCAATCCCATTTTCAACCACAGGAGTGTCTTCGATAGTTTTCTCTTCATCATTATCTAGAGTAATAATATCGAAAGGTGACACCTTCAAAGCTGAGCAAAGGTTAATATATGTACTTTTAAAAGGTACGGTCTTAGCTGACAATACAACTGACAGTTGATTCTTAGTAATACCTATTATATCTGCCAACTCCTTTTGAGTAGATATACCATTAGATTTCATAATTTCATGAACCTTTTCTTTATCAATTATATATTTCATAATAACCCTCCTTGATGTTATGAAAATATATTAACACAAATAAGGGAAGATGTAAACATACATTCGACATCTTCTATAAATCACATCATACAATCCCTAGCAACTTCTGCTCAAAATAATCTAAGTTTTCATTAACATGAACCTCTCATGACTAAAGTCACGTGCTTCTAGCATCACAACTAGAGTTTCCTGTTTCATTGACCGACCTTAATAATTTTCCAATACAAAACTTTATAAGCAAATAGAAGCATAATGACCCATTATCGAGCGCAAACACAACTCCTAATAGCTAGGAAGTGGGCTGTTTCTTAAAATTCGTATAAGCCACTTTTAATTTATTCTTATTTGCTATTACTAACTCTACTATATTAGGGTCAAAGTGCTTGCCTTTTCCCTTATTTATCATTTCTATAGATTGCTCAAATGAATATGGCTCCTTATAGGGTCTTCGACTTGTTAAGGCATCAAATACATCTGCTATTGTCACAATTCTTGCACTTAGGGGTATTTCGGATCCCTTTTTACCATAGGGATACCCGGAACCATCCCATTTTTCATGATGCCCCTCTGCAATCTCTATTGCTAAACCAAATATACTATGCCCTTGTCCTTCTAAGTTTTGCTCTGCATACCTTAATACCTCAGAGCCATAGAGGGCATGCTTTTTCATTTCTTCAAACTCGTCAGCAGTGAGCTTGCCAGGTTTCTGTAGTATACTATCTGCGACACCAACCTTACCGATATCATGGAGCGGACTGTACCTCTCAATATTATTTATAAATTCCCAGGTAACCTCATCGGTATAAGCACTATCCTCATGAAGTATCTCTGCAATAATCCGTGAATATGTCTTTATTCTATCAAGATGCTCCCCTGTATCAGAATCCCTAGCTTCTGCTAGTTTGGCTAGTGCTAATACACTGCTATAGATTATATTGTCTATGTATGTATTTTGATGAAAGCTTATAGCTATGCTATTTGCAAGCGTCTCAAGAAAATTCAAATGACCTTCATGATATACGTCCTTATTAATACTAGAGAAGAAGATTATTCCTACAGGTTTCCCAGACTCTATTAATGGTAGAGTAATGGATGCGCGTATCCCTGCATCCAATATAATTTTATTATATGATTTCATTGGCTTGCCCAATGTATACGACTGAATGTCATTTATAATCCTTGGTTTTCCAGTCTGAATAAGTAGGCCAAGGCTGGTTTCATTTAATTCATATGATAAGCCCATCAAATTCTCAGGTAGACCTAATACAAGTCCATCAGATACTCCATATGAGGCACTTAGTTGACTTTTATCCTTACTTAACAATGCGATTCCTATGTAGTTATATGGAATAATTCTTGAGAATCTTGTATTAATAAAATCCAATGTTTCAGTAAAGGAAGAATTGCTATTCATATTCTGAATAAGCGAAATCAAATCCTCTATTTTGTGGAACATATCTTTAATCTCATTCACCATCGGAACAACCTTTTTCTTAGTTGGCAAACCAGGCTTTATATGAACCCCACTAAGGCCAATCTGTGTTAACCCCTGGTATAGCTGGTTAAATGGGAGAATTATAAACCTGAGTAAGTGAAATAATACAGCGATGGTTATAAGACTTAATAGAATTATGAAGCCATGAAACAATAATTCAGCTCTTTTAGAGGATTTAATAGTTTCATTGAGAATGATATCTTGAAGCATTTCACAAAGCTCTAAAAGCTTAGTATTATGCTCCAAAATATGTATCGCTGCCTCTGTTACTTCCTTGTTTATTTCATCTGCTTCGTAGATAATTGTAATACTATCTTCAAAGCTTGACCAAATCGTCTTAATCTCCTCTATCTGGGGTGATGCCTCAGATATAAACCCACTAATATTAATCTTATATGAATTCCATATCAAATAACCGCATTGCGTAGCCTCAAATATCTTCTCAAATGAATTCTTTGATTCCAGTAAACTTTCCTTAATGGTATCCATGTAGGGCTTGTTTTCAATAATGAATTCATCCATATCTTTTTCATTTAATAAAAGAGTATAAATCAGACCCGCATCCTTACTGATACTTTGTGTATACATTCTCTGCCTTCCAAAAAGATTTAAAATTATTCTATCATCATAGGCTCTTTTATTATCATGTTTTCTTAAAGATAAGAAGCACATCAAAATCAATACAAATGCCATAAGAATAGTTATTATAATTGCTCTTATAGGCTTTAAAGTTATAGTTTTATTTTTTTTTAAGTCAATCACCTATTATGTTATGTTAATGTAGTTAGTAACCGTTATCTATCCCACTTATCACAAAGTGAATTTATCTGATTAGTAAATTTTACGAGATCCTTATTAGTACCCCCTTTATTACGCTGAATAACAATCGCAAGCCTCTTACCTGCATATACAAGTCTTTCAAATACAGTAGACGTCTTTCTTTTATCTTCCTTCCTCTGTATAGGTATACGCACACCCTCCACAACTATTATATTCCTAAGAAGATCAACTACTGTACCACTGTAAGGAGCATATGCATTGTAGCCCAGCTCATCCGTGATATGCTCAGTAAACATCTTACATACCTCTTCCTCACCATGGACTACGAATACTCTGTCAGGCTTTTTTTCATATGCATCTAACCACCTAAGTAATCCCTTTCTATCAGCATGGCCACTGACCCCACGAAGACGGTGAATATGCGCATTCACTGTAATGATTTCACCAAAAAGCTTTACTTCAGGTGTACCATCTAATATTATTCTACCTAAACTACCCTCGGATTGATGTCCTACAAAGAGAATTGTGCTATCCTCTCGCCACAGATTATGCTTAAGATGATGCCTTATTCTTCCTGCATCACACATTCCTGCTGCCGAGATTATAACCTTTGGTTCATCTATATGATTAATAGCCTTAGATTCATTCGCTGTAATGCTTGTGGTTAAGCCTGGAAACTTTATCGGATTAATCCCAGCCTTAATCAATTCCATGGATTCCTTATCAAAATACCCGAAGATATTCTTCTCATAGATATTAGTGGCTTCAATAGCTAGCGGGCTATCCACATAGACCTTAAAATTATCATGTCCCTTAATTAATCTATCCTCTTTAATTTTTCTTATATAATATAGAAGCACCTGGGTTCTTCCTATAGCAAAGGACGGTATTACCAGATTCCCGCCTCTGTCAAATGTCTCTTGTATAACCTCCGTTAATTCACCTACATAATCCGGCGGCACGTCATGATTTCTATCACCATATGTTGATTCCATCACCACATAATCAGCCTCATCGATATACTGAGGATCATTTATAAGCGGCTGGTTTATATTCCCTATATCTCCCGAAAATACAATCTTTTTAGTAATTTCATCCTCGGTTATCCATACCTCTATACTGGCGGAGCCTAACAAATGGCCTACGTCTGTAAAACGCACCTCTATACCGTCACAAAGTTCAAATTTCTCTATATATTCATGAGGCACGAACATACGGTTAGTTGCCATTGCATCCTCCATATTATATATAGGGACATAAGCCTTGCCACCTGAACGTTTTCCCTTTCTGTTTCTCCACTCAGCCTCTGACATCTGGATATGAGCACTATCACGAAGCATTATATCACATAAGGCACTGGTAGCACTGGTTGCATGGATTTCCCCTCTAAAGCCCCTGCTATATAGCATTGGAAGCCTACCCGAATGATCTATATGAGCATGCGTGAGTAGAACAGCATCTAATGAAGCCGCGGATATAGGCAGCTCCTGATTTTCAAACGAATCCCTACCTTGCTCCATACCACAGTCAATTAGAATATGCTTACCACAGGCCTCCAGATAGAAACAACTTCCTGTCACCTCGTGAGTGGCCCCTAAAAATGTCAACCGCATTACACTACCTCCTTCGTAATTATGTATATGTTTTATTTACTCTTTTTATATATAAATTCACCTACTATAAACCATTAGTGCCCTGTTCTTCTAAGGCTAATAAGTCGTAAGCTGCTCTAACTTATTACGGTCAATAATATTAATCGATCCTCTATTAAGTAATACTATTCCTTCATTTTGAAAGTATTTTAGCATACGGGTTATAACCTCTCTTGCAGAGCCTAGATGATTAGCAATCCTTTCATGGGTAATCATTATTATGTCCGCTTCCTCTATATTAGATTGCTCCAATAGAAAAATAGCCAGTCTTTTATCCAATGTCATGAATAGCGCCTGTTCCATAATCCACATTACCTCAGAAAAACGCGAGGCCATTAATTCATTTGCAAATACCTGTACAGCCATAGCTTCCTTGGAAAGCTTGTCAAATATAGGAGTAGGTATAAGATAGGCTACTGTCTCCTTCTCCGTCTCAATAAATATATCAAAGCTAATATTCTTCATAATACATGAGGCCGAAAAAATACATACATCTCTTTCAAACAAACGATAAAGTGTTATCTCCTTACCATTTTCAGATACGATATATGCTCTAACCTGCCCACTTTCAATAAGAAAAAGTCCGGAGCAATTCTGAGAACTGCTACGCATGGCCTCACCCTTATTAAAATTTCTTTTTATAATTGATTGATCCAATAAGGCTTTCTGATTCTCTGTTAAGTCTCCCCAAAACTTTAAGGTCTCCTGATAATAGGCTCTTTTATCCTTCATATTCCAACCTTTCACTACAAATAATATATTCAATGATTTTTCTTAATTAACACAAGGTTTTGCCCTCCAAAATACGGGATAAACTTGTATTAACAGAATAGAAACTTACCTTCCTCTTCATATTATACTTTACCTATCATTTAAAATCCATAGAATCACATAAAAAATACATGCTAAAATATACTCGCATGTATTTTTATATTAAATCTTTATCTTGTTTGATATTTCTATGCTATTTCCTTCTTCCATAGACCATGAAGATTGCAATATTCATATACGGCAATCACCTTGTCATCTTCAAGAGAGAATAATCCCTTAGGCTCATCACCGGGAAGTAAGTCTTTCCTCTGGATGCCCTTCATGGTATGAAGATAAATCCACATGATATAATGCTTCTCCTCCATAGGATGCAGCACATCACCCACATCAACCTGAACGATATTCCCAACTATAGATACGCTGGGTACATGCTTTTCCTTTGATGCATCAACGGTATTTGCAACTAGTTCTTCCATTTCTTCACCACAGCATACTACTGGTATTCCTGAGTCATATAGCTTTTCTATGATGTTTCCACAAGCCTTGCATTTAAAAAACTTTGGTTCTTTCTGCAAATTCTTCTCTCCCTTCTCTTACCTCTTAAGGTCAATCATTTCGTATGTCTATACATCATATATAGTATATCCCAGCAAGATACTTTAGTCAATTATCTACTTTCCTGTAATGGCCCAAATGATTATACTCTTATAGGTGTAGCAGACTTTATTTATCAAGCATCTTTAAATAATCATTTTTAGGACGAACACCAACGGCTGTAGCTGATACCTTTCCATCCTTAAGCACCATAATGGTAGGAATGCTCATAATACTGTACTTTGCAGCAAGCTCACTCTCTTCATCTACATTTATTTTACCCACCTTAACACCTTCAGTTTCCTTTGCAATTTCCTCTATTGTAGGCGATACCATTCTACAGGGTCCACACCAGGATGCCCAAAAATCCAGTAAAACCGGTTCCTTTGAGTTTAATACCTCATTTTCAAAATTTTGTTTTGTTATCTTAACAGAAGCCATACTATTTCCTCCTTTATGAATTTATTTATATTCCTAATATATCACGATATGCCGTAAGCTTCTGTGATGTTATCACAATTTATTGCATATTCAGTTGAATCCACAACTAAGACCATTACCATACGATTATTCTACAAATCAGTATTATCGTATAATGATTTATTAATAATACTATGATATAATTTGATATATGAATTTTTCTCGATTATTTACTAGATATTTGGACTCGAATAATAAACATAAATAACAGAAAGCGAGATCTCTTAATGAATGAAAAAATATTATTTAATGATGGCTGGCAATTCGCTAAAACCGACCTAAATACAGTAAGTAGTGAGGGATTATTATTCGAACCCGTAGCTCTTCCCCATGATTGGCTAATCTATGATACCAATAATCTATATGAGAATAGCATTGGCTGGTATAGAAAGGAATACCTACACAAGAGTAAAAATAAAAGCATCCTACTATACTTTGACGGCGTCTATATGGATTCAAGTCTGTATATAAATGGAAGGCTTATAGGAACATGGAAATACGGATATTCATCCTTTGAACATGATATAACCGAGGCTCTTCATGACGGATTAAATGAAATTATATTAAAGGTGGTTCATAGAAGTCCAAATAGCAGATGGTATTCAGGAGCAGGTATATATAGAAATGTATGGCTAAAGACGAGAGCCACTAATCATACAATTACAAGCGGTGTGTACATCTCCACAAGCAAAGCTGATTTAGGGTGGCAGGTAGAGGTTGATACCAACCTTATCATAAATACTAAAGTGAGGCTTTCCCATACAATACGTTATGGCGATGATGAAATCACTTCGTCATCCCAGATAGTTTATCCCGATTGCTCTACGGAAACATCCGATGAAGTTACTATGAACAGACAATATATATATGTGGAGGAGCCCTATCTATGGAGTCCCGACACCCCCTTCATATATGAGCTTACCACAGTGATTGAGGAGCTATCTGGTAAGCCTATAGAGGTTTTAACTCATAACCTTGGATTTAGATCAATATGCCTCCACCCAGATCAGGGCTTTATAATAAATGGCATAAAGCTTAAGTTAAAAGGAGTCTGTGAGCACCATGATCTGGGAGCTTTAGGGGCAGCCTTTAATAAGACAGCCCTAGCCCATAGATTAAAGCTTCTTAAGGAAATGGGTGTGAACGCAATCAGAACAGCACACAATATGCCTGCTCCTGAGCTTATGGATCTAGCTGATAGGATGGGTTTTCTTATTATATCTGAAGCCTTTGACATGTGGGAAAGACCTAAAACAAGCTATGACTATGCAAGGTTTTTCAAGGATTGGGTAGCAGCTGATGTCAGGAGCTGGGTCTTACGTGATCGAAATCATCCCAGCCTCTTCCTCTGGAGCATAGGGAATGAAATATATGATACCCATGCAGATGAAGGGGGCTTAGAGATAACCAAAAAGCTTATCGACCTAGTAAAAATATACGACCCAAAGGAAAATGCATCTATTACAATAGGTTCCAATTATATCCCTTGGGAAAACACACAAATATGTGCCGATCTAATAAAAATAGTAGGCTATAACTATGCTGCCAGATATTACAATGAACATCACATTAAGTATCCGGATTGGGTTATCTATGGCAGCGAGACAGGTTCTACTGTACAAAGTAGGGGAATATATCATTTTCCTTTTGAACAGTCTCTTATGGCTGACGATGATGAGCAGTGCTCCTCTCTTGGTAATAGCTCTACCAGCTGGGGAGCGGCTTCCACTGAGGATTGCATTATATCAGATAGAGATACCCCCTTCTCCCTTGGCCAGTTTATTTGGACAGGCTTTGATTATATAGGAGAGCCCACTCCCTATCATACTAAGAATTCGTATTTTGGACAGCTTGATACAGCTACATTTAAGAAAGACTCCTTCTACATATATCAAGCTGAGTGGACTGATTACCGCCAGAAGCCTATGATTCATATATTCCCCTATTGGGATTTTAGTATAGGTCAGCAAATCGACCTTAGAGTTTGCTCAAATGCACCATTGATTGAACTTTTTCTAAATAATAAATCAATAGGCCAGCATAGGATCGACCATAACAAGGGAAAGCAGCTGGTGGCCTCTTGGAAAGTTCCCTACCAACCAGGTAAGCTTAAGGCTATAGCCTATGATGAGCTAGGTAATATATTAGCAAGCCATATCAGAAGATCCTTTGGTGATGCCGCAAGCATAATGCTAGATGCTGACAAGGATACTATGGTCAGTGATGGTCAGGATATTATATTTCTTGAGATAAGCATGGTGGATAGAGAAGGTCATCCAGTAGAAAATGCTAATAACCGGGTCCATGTGAGTGTTACAGGAGCAGGACAGCTCATTGGATTAGATAATGGTGACAGTACAGATTATGACCAATATAAAGGAAGGAGTCGTAGGCTCTTTAGCGGTAAGCTGATGGCTCTTATAGGCTCAACCACAGAAGCGGGAAAGCTTCGTATAGAGGTTTCATCCAAGGAACTGAATACTGTATATGCGGAATTTGAATCATTACCAACCACGACAAACTCTACAAAGCTATCATCATTTACTAGTAATACAGATCTTTCCATTGTTACTGGAAAGCCAGATGAAATTCCCCTTAGAAAGATAGAATTAGTTGTTAGCTCTGATGATAATCCAACTAGAATCATAGACCATAATAGAAATGAAATAACAGTTAAAGCCCTTCTTCATCCTGCCAACACCTCATACAAGGATGTACAGTGGGGCATAGTAAATGCTTCAGGTATTCCTATAAACAAGGCCCGGGTCGAGGGGCAAGGTTTAGAAGTAAAGGTATCCGCCTTGGCTGACGGGGAATTCTACCTGCGTTGTAGTAGTCGAAATGGCACCGATAAGACTAAGCTGATCTCACATCTAGAATTCAAGGCAACTGGAATCGGTTCCTTCTATATGAACCCTTATGAATTTATATCTGCAAGCTTATATGATTATAGCAAGGGCACGGTCGGAAATGGCAATGAAAAGGGTATTGCAACAGCCAGGGATCAAGAAACAATAGTAGGATATCAAAATATTGATTTTGGTTCATACGGCTCTGACCAGATTACATTGCCGATATTTGCTTTAGATGGTGAAGCATATCCTATTCAAATATGGGAAGGTATTCCTGAAGAAGACGGTAGCTCGTTAATTGCTGATCTTATCTACAAAAAGCCTTCAAAATGGAATGTATATCAAGAGGAAACCTATATGCTTCCAAGAAGATTAAAGGGTATAACCACCATAAGCTTTGTTTTACAGGATAAAATTCACATTAGGGGCTTTAGCTTTGAGAAGCCAAACCGTGCATTTGCAATAAACTATGCCAGGGAATCTGATAATATATATGGCGATGATTACCAAGTGTTAGAAGATAATACAATTCATGCAGGTAATAATACCTCACTAGAATATAAGGATATGAATTTCTCAGATGTGGGTTCCTCTAGGCTCACCATTCACGGAAAATCTCATATTGACAAAAATTCCATAATTATTGCTACAGAGAATCATGAGGGAGAAAGCCGCCAAATTATATCCTTTGATATATCAGACGAATCAAGTACACAGACTTTTGAAATAGATAAAATTAAAGGCAACCTTAAGGTTACCTTCATATTTTTACCGGGTAGTAATTTTGATTTTGATTGGTTTCGCTTTGATGCATAGTCATAGACTGTTCTTACAGTCCGGTTCAGGAAGCTAACTATCAGCCACATTCGAATCTAGTGTTGTGAAAGGTACCGGGTTCTTACATCCCGATACCTTTTTATTTCATCTTATTATCCATATCCCAAGAATATTTGATATTTATTGCTTCTTCACCTTAAAGTATGTCTGAAATGGCTCATAGCCTATATCCCTAATTCTTCTTAATTGAATTACCG
>CAZODB010000044.1:0-1724 GCA_964578425.1 uncultured Herbinix sp. | reverse complement strand
TATGTCTGAAATGGCTCATAGCCTATATCCCTAATTCTTCTTAATTGAATTACCGGATCTTGATTTTCTGCTTTAAAGAAGTATCTCCAGCTTCCCCACTCTCGTTCGTTATCCATAACTATTTCAGACGTTATGTCATCACTCTCCAAACGGAATATTCTTTCCTCCTCACATATACCTGCAAGCACTTCAGGTCCATAACGAAATGCTCCTATGGTATTATCATCAGGGAGAGGTATGAAGCTTATACCTATGGGTAGAATCACACTTACTTTATCTCCATTCTTCCACATACGACTTATTCTATAAAACTGACTACTATCCTTAGATTTGCCATGGAGCTCATCGTTGATATAGAATACAGCTTCTGACATTACCCATTCAGGTATCCTAAATGCCAATGTCAATTCCGCAGATGGTGCCTGTTTTATGACAAGATCATATTTCCTATAATCAGGCATGTTCTCATGGCTAGCAGTAACTTCATTTACCGCTTGGTAGCCTGCAGTATTGGACGAGGTGAGCATACTACCGCTCATGAAGTCCTGTGTCTGTACTAAAGCTATCTGCTCATCACCTGTCTCAGTCTTCATCTCAGAGCTCAAGTATTGAGCCACATATACCGTATCCTTATCATGATAATAAATACCTCTGTTTAATGCTGCATTAGCTTGGACCATGGTTCCGTGGCAGCAGAAGAAGCTATCCGTCTCTTTAGCCCAATCCTTACGCAGTCCAGCCTTCATCGGTAGAAAATAGGTAAGCAGGCCCTTACTGGGGTTGTTATGCTTATTGCCAGTCAGCCAATACTCCTGATAATAAGCTTGTGCCATTATGCCATTGTAGAGATTATACTCCATATACTGTAGATATTCAGGTTTGCCGCTGTGGCGGAATAGAAACTCTGCCAATCTCATCATATTATATACAGTACAATGCTCCTGGTTCTTATCACCAAGCCTGGCCTTCATCTTATTCTTAGGCATCCATATCTCACCTGAGGTCTGACCTCCTGTCGCTAGGCATCCCCTCTCTGTAACAGCACAGCTCCAATAGGCATGAACTATATCCATCCATTTATTATCACCTGTCACCTCATATGCTCTTGCACATCCTAATACCTCTGGAATCGTTGTATTGGCATGCATGTTAGTCAGAGGATCCTTGCCTTCAAGTAAGGGCTCAAATAATCTACCACGATAATATCTATCTAGAAGCGTCCTATACTTATCATCTCCTGTTATATGCAGAAGCTCCGCCCAAGCCTCAAGCATGCCTCCTGTCTCCACATCTAGAATCTCATCAAATTTCTCTCTACTGAATGTACCACTCCATTCAAGAAACCAGTCAGCGAATTTATCTGCTATTTCCAAGGCTTTTTTGCTCCCTGCGTATATATACATGTCGATAAGTCCCATAAATGTTTTATGAAGATTATATTGAGGCGCCCATATGGCTTTACCATTCGCTATCCAGTGTAGATATTTCTCTGGTATCGGTCCTATCCATTGACCTCCATTGTCCTTCTGACACTCAGCCAGCTCATCTACGATAATATCTGCTTTCACCTTAAGCTCTCTATCACCGGTAGCATCATAATGGATAGCTGCAGCTGATAGCCAGTGTCCTAAAAAATGTCCTCTTAGCTGACATACCGGTGACTCCCAGCCTGTATGCGCATGGGCTGAAAGCTCACGGCCTGGATACCTACCTGCTTCAAGCTT
>CAZODB010000043.1:3324-13920 GCA_964578425.1 uncultured Herbinix sp. | reverse complement strand
GAATCACAGCCCCATGATCCTGATGTAAAAGCCTTGCTTCGAATAGCGGCGGTATATGATATACCAATTGCTAATAATCGGGCAACAGCAGATTTTATGATAACATCAAGGTATATGAATGAAGAGTATGAAAGAAAGGTAATAAACTTCAACAAAGTAATAAATAACAGATTAAACGAAATGACTAAGAAGTAATTGAGCTATTATTGTAGAAGTGGCATATAGGCATGAACCTCACAGATTATGATTATACTCTATACTATCATTTATTATCTGATTGCCCATATATGTTAAGTTAAATAAGCACCGATATTCTCCTACGGCATGATAAGGAAATATCGGTGCTTATTAGGGTATTTGGTAAAACCAGCTGTCTTTGCAAAGCCTGTATTATAAGCTTATAGGGTTTCGCTTGCAAAGCACGTTCATGATATATTATGAAGACAAGCTATCCAGAAAATACCTAGCCGGATCAGTTAAGGAAATATCTAGGTTATAGGCTGCAACAAGCTTACGGCTGGGGATACTCTGTTCAGTTTCTATAATAGCCAATTCTCCATAACGCTTAATACAAAAATCAGGCACGAAGGCGATACCAAGGCCAATTCTCGCCAGATCTATTAATAAATCATTACTGGCAATCTCTATAGCGGGCACCAAATCTAATGAATGATCAAGGAATAAATTATGAAGGAATTTGCTTGTGGTTGCTTGTTTTTCTAGCATTATTATTGGATGCTTTAAAAGCTCTCTAAAGGATATAGGATGTTCGTGTAATGGAAAGGCATCCTTTTTTGCAATAAAAACATCACGAAATTCCTTTACTGGAATTATATCCATCAAATCATTTATAGATGAATTTGGCGAATTAGTGACAATAAGGTCTACTTCATTTCGCTCCAGCATCTGGGCACATTGAACAGAAGTACCATTAGACACCTTGATATGTATATTAGGGTGTTTTCTATGAAAAACATTTAAGTAAGGAACCAGGAAATATCTGCATATTGTATCAGTAGAGCCAATTCTAAGTTGATGACCGCTTTTAGGGTCAGTACTGAGCTGGTTTTCACCCCTAGTAATAAGGTTTATGGCAGGCTCTATATGCTTTAATAATAGCTCCCCTTCTTTAGTAAGGGCCACACGCTTTGTACTACGGATAAATAAACGATGACCTAGTCGCTTTTCCAATGTCTTAATGGACTGGCTGACAGCGGATTGAGATATAAATAAAGCTTCCGCAGCCTCCGAAAAGCTTAAGCTTTTAGCTACATTGTAAAACACCTTATAGAGCTCATAATTAATATCCATAGCCGCTCCCCCTCATCTTTGAAATATATATTAGCACTACTAATGAAAGTATTTACATATATTAATTTTAATTATAAGACAAGCTATGCTATAATGCAAGAAAATGATGAGCTGATTATATAATAATGGCTATATAACATGTTTTTATTACACATGTAGAAAGATAACTGATTACTATAAAAAAGCAAATAACTTTATTTATGAATAGGAGAGTTGTGTATGAGCGGAGTCAGAAAAATCTATGTTGAAAGAAAAGTGCCTTATAACGTACCTGCTAATAAGCTTAAGCAAGAGCTTAAAGGCCAATTAGGAATAAAGGGACTAGAAGCTGTCAAAGTACTTAATAGATTTATGATAGAAAATATCAGTGAGGATGTTTACAATCGTGCTATAGAGAATGTATTTGTGGAAGCTCCTGTGGACTTGTTACATGAGGATTCTATTGTTAGCAATCCCACTGACAGAGTGTTTTCTGTAGAATTACTGCCCGGACAGTTTGACCAAAGAGCCAATTCTGCAGAGAAATGCATCATGCTTCTTGATGAAGAGGCTGAGCCAATAGTTCGCTTCGCTAGCACATATATTCTTTCTGGAGATATTTCCGATGGGGATTTTGAGAGGATTAAAGCTTATATTATTAATCCTGTAGATTCCAGGGAAACCGATGAGATAAGTCCAAATACATTGGTTACATCGTCCGATGAGCCTGAGGATGTAGAAATCCTTATGGGCTTTAAGAATATGGATCAGGATGGATTACAGAAGCTAAAGGACTCTCTTAATCTGGCTATGACGATGGCTGATTTTAAGCATATTCAAAACTATTTTAATAATGAGGAAAACAGAGATCCTTCTATGACAGAAATTCGTGTTCTTGACACATATTGGTCTGATCATTGCAGACATACCACCTTTTTAACAGAGCTTAAGGATATAGAGTTTGGTGAAGGATATTACACCGAACCTATTAGGGCAGTATTTAATAGCTATATCGCTGATAGAGAAAAGCTTTATAAAGGAAGAGATGACAAATATATATCCCTGATGGATATCGCCACCCTGGCCATGAAGAGGCTTAAGGTCGACGGAAAGCTGGAGGATATGGAGGTTTCCGATGAGATTAATGCCTGCTCAATTATTGTTCCAGTGGATGTTGACGGCAAGACAGAGGAATGGCTATTATTCTTTAAGAATGAGACCCACAACCACCCCACAGAGGTTGAACCCTATGGTGGTGCAGCTACTTGTCTTGGTGGTGCAATTCGTGACCCTCTATCAGGAAGAGGTTATGTATATCAAGCAATGAGAATCACCGGAGCTTCAGATCCTACCCAGCCTTTGGAGACCACCATCGAGGGAAAGCTTTCCCAGAGAAAGATATGCACTGATGCATCCCTTGGCTATAGTACCTACGGGAATCAAATAGGACTGGCGTCCGGTTATCTGGATGAGATCTATCATCCCGGTTATGTGGCTAAGAGAATGGAATGTGGTGCTGTCGTGGGAGCGGCACCAAGAAGATATGTGGTTCGTGGTAATTCGGATCCCGGAGATCTAATCATCCTTATGGGAGGCAGAACAGGCCGAGACGGACTGGGAGGGGCAACAGGTTCTTCAAAGGTTCAAACCGCAGAAGCGATGGAAACCTTAGGAGCCGAGGTGCAAAAGGGTAACCCTCCTACTGAGCGCAATCTACAAAGATTGTTTAGAAAACCCGAGGTCAGTACACTTATAAAAAAATGTAATGATTTTGGTGCAGGTGGTGTATCGGTTGCAATCGGTGAACTGGCTGACGGACTTCATATAAATCTAGATAAGGTTCCTGTCAAATATAAAGGTCTTGACGGAACAGAGCTAGCCATATCTGAATCCCAGGAAAGAATGGCTATAGTCGTTGACGCTAAGGATGCGGATAAGGTTCTAGCCTATGCAGATGAAGAAAATCTGGAAGCCGTAGTAGTAGCAGAGGTTACTAAAGAGCAAAGACTAGTAATGGAATGGAGAGGCAAGAAGATTGTTAATATTTCAAGAGCATTTCTTGATACAAACGGAGCACATCAGGAAGCCACAGCCTATGTAAATATACCAACTAAAGAAGATAGCTATTTTAATAAGGGGGCACTGTCCTTTGATAAAAATACTAGCACAAAGGATAAGTGGTTAAAGCTTTTAGCTGATCTTAACATTTGCTCCAAAAAAGGCCTTGCTCAGGCATTCGATAGTACTATAGGAGCAGCTACTGTTACCATGCCTTACGGCGGAAAATATCAGCAATCGCCTATGCAGACCATGATAGCAAAGATACCTGTACTTAAGGGTGAGACCAATACAGTATCCATGATGAGCTATGGATTTGATCCCTATCTATCCAGCTGGTCACCCTTCCATGGGGCTGCATATGCAGTACTGTACTCTGTTGCAAAGATAGTTTCCTCAGGTGGAGATTATTCTAAGGTACGATTAACATTCCAGGAATTTTTCCGCAGACTTGGTAATGATCCAAAGCGTTGGGGAGAGCCTTTGGCAGCACTTCTAGGTGCATATGATGCGCAGATGAAGCTGGAGCTTCCCTCAATTGGAGGAAAAGATAGCATGTCCGGTACCTTCCATGACATAGACGTACCTCCAACATTGGTATCATTCGCTGTAAACACAGCTACCACAAAGGATGTTGTATCGACAGAGCTAAAGAGCTCCGGTAATATACTTGTGAGATTTACTATAGGAAGAGATGCATATGACCTCCCTCTATATGAGCAGGTCAAGTCCTTATATGAAAAGATTAATAGCCTTATGAAGGATAATAAGGCCGCGTCGGCTTATGCTATGGGCTTTGGTGGTATTGTAGAAGCGGTAAGTAAGATGGCATTTGGCAATAAGTTGGGGGTTACACTAAGATCTGAGCTGGATGATAATGAGCTCTTCCTTCCTAACTATGGAAGCATTCTTATTGAAATGAAGAAGGAGGACACTCAGCTACTATCCTCTTATGGATTTGCATCCGAGGAATATGATATTGTAGGTGAGGTTACAGAGGAAAAGGTATTTAGATATGGTAATGAAGTTATAGATATAGACGAGGCTCTTTCATACTGGAGTGAAACCTTAGAGACAGTATATCCTACCCGTACTGAAGAGAATAATGAAAAAATAGATACCAAGCTATATGAGGCCGGTAGGATATATGTAGCAAAGAATAAGCTTGCAAGGCCTAAGGTGTTCATCCCTCTATTTCAGGGAACAAACGGCGAGTATGATGCAGTAAGAGCCTTCGAAGCAGCGGGAGCAGATGTAGAGACATTAGTATTCTCTAATCTATCTGCTACAAATATCCGTGAGTCCGTGAAAGTCTTTGAAAAAGCTATAAATAAAGCACAGATACTTATGCTAGCAGGAGGTTTTTCATCGGGAAATGAAGCGCTGGGTACCGGTAAATATACAGCTACAGCATTTCGAAATGAAAAGCTAAAGAATGCAGTCACTGAACTTTTAAATAAAAGGGACGGACTTATACTCGGCATAAGCAACGGCTTCCAGGCATTACTTAAGCTGGGACTTGTTCCTTACGGAGAAATCAGGCCACAGGATGAATATTCACCCACACTTACTAGCAACAAGCTTGGACGCCATGTATCACAGTACGTCTATACCAAGCTGGTAAGCAATGCTTCACCATGGCTAATAAAGGCGGAGCTTGGAGGCGTATATGCCACACCTGCTTCATATGGAGAGGGGCGTTTCGTTGCCGATAAGAAATTAATAGAAGAGTTATATAGAACCGGTCAAGTAGCTAGTCAATATGTGGACCTTGATGGTAATCCAACCATGAATGAGGACTATAACCCAGGTGCATCTTATTATGCTATCGAGAGTATCATCAGTCCTGATGGTAGAGTTCTCGGTAAGATGACACATCCAGAGAGAACCGGAGATTCGGTGGCAATCAATATTAGTGGTAATCAGAACCAACATATATTTGAATCAGGAGTTTCATATTACAGATAAAGAGCTTTTAACCGTATATTATGTAGATAACAACAAGATAAGAGCTTAATTTTGCATGTTGCATAATAGCATATATAATCCTTTGTATAGTGGGGAGAAGCAAGGAGGTTTGAACCGTATAAAACAATCCTTGCTTCTCCTCTCAATTCTCTATCTGACTAGGTAATTGCGAAACTCACGAAAACCCTTGTTTCTTGTGCTCTTTGACAAGGACCACAAGCAGGTACTCTGAGACCGTCGGTACTTAGGTGTCGTACTTTGGCACCTTATGTACCGTTACGAGGCGAAGGTAGCGAAAGCGTGCCTGCGATGGTTTGTTAAAGAGCACAAGATCATAAAGTAAAGCAGAGTTTCGCAATTACCTAATCTATCTGACAATCAAGTGGTTCCATATCATCCCTAAAACCCTTAAATACAGGCTGACGAAGCATGCCTTTTTCATTTGGCATATAATTTACGACACAAACTAGTGCAGGCATTAGCCAGACTGCATTCTCATTGCCTGATGGTGTTACGGCAAAGGGTGAGTGTGAGATGGTCTCTAACATCGTAAGGTCTCCATGTCTTACTCCCATAGTTACATGACCTTGGTATATTAGCTGGGTCCCTTGATACTGCCCAAGTATTATGCTAGTAATACCCCTGTCTTTAGGAATATAACCACAGACGACAAAATCCTTATCTGCTAGGAATTTGAACTTTACCCAATCTTTAGTACGTTTGTGAAAATAGCATTTGCTATCTTCTTTCTTAGCAATGACACCTTCAAGCTTCTGTGATTTTGAAACTTCAAAAAGCTCTATGCCATTTTTAGGTATATACCTGCTAACAGCAAGTCTTGGAGATTCTCCCACAGTATCTGAAAGTATAGTTTTTCGTTCCAAAAGTGGAAGGTCTATAAGTGCCTTATCCTTTAGATAAAGAATATCATAAGCCACAAAGGAGGCAGGATATTTGTCCGAGGAGATCTGTATTTTAAAGGGGTTTGAGGTAAGAGATCTCCTTTGAAGCTCAAAGAAATCAGGAACACCATTCTTTAGGATAAGAAGCTCTCCGTCAAGAATACAACGTTCCTTTACATTTATATATATATCAGTTAGTTCGGGGACCTTGGGTAGTAATCTCATGTTTCTTTTATTTCTTAGTTCAGTTTCCTTATCATTATTATCAAGATAAGCAATACAACGTATCCCATCAAGCTTCAATTCATATATCCAGTCAGAATCATTAAAGGGCTCTGTCATCTTAGATATTAACATGGGTTTTATAATTTTTTCCTTATATAAATCCATTATGCGGTACCTGTTTTCTCTTGCATAGACATATCAATCGTTCTTTGTAGTGCTTCCATAAGGTCAATAACATTACTTGGCTCAGAGTTATCCACAGCTACTATATCCTCGCCGCGGATTTTCTGCATTATAGCATCCCTAAGTCTTACTTGATACTCATCCTTATAGGCGGAAGCGTCAAAGGGCTTTGTTAAGGTACTTAGCAATGTTTTTGCCATGGTGATTTCAGCGTCGTCTAACTCCACTTCTGGAAGCTGTTTTGGGACGGGGTTTATTTCATCTTGATAGAATAAGGTCTTTGCTGTCATCCCCTCCTCTCATTACTGATTAAAGCGGATATCATTATCCCTTGTCGTAGTATATAGGCCAATTGGTATATATAGAAGACCAAGGGATATGGCTCCTTTATGTGATAATCCCATATTCATTCTCCGTTCTTAAGACACAAATTGAACAATAGATATACAATCTTATTATTTCATATAATCCACAAATAATTCCTCTAGTCCATAATTCAAGGCTTTATTGTAAATTAACAACATATATGCTAAACTTTGAATTATATAACTACATATACATTAATAATTATACAAAGAGGAGGCAGGGTAATGAAAAAAGTTTTATATTATGGAATGAGTGGTCAAAAAATGTGTTTTCAGCACATTTTAATGAATGCACTTGACTTACATGAAGCAGGAGCAGAAGTGAAAATAATTATAGAGGGCCAATCTGTAACACTAGTACCTGTATTTGAGAAGGAAAACAATTATTTTTATAAAAGAGCAAAAGAGGCAGGGATTATAGTAGGTATTTGTCTTGCTTGCTCTAAGGTTCTTGAAGTTTATGATGATAATATAGGCTCTGGACTTGCTATGTTAGATGATATGAATGGCCATGCGGGAATGAGGAAATATATAGAGGAAGGATATGAAGTGATAAGTATGTAAACTACTTATACTGATTTCATACCCAATCCTTATGTTGGAAAGGAGCTTGTTATGGTTTGGATTCTATATATATGTGCGATAGTCATTATTGGCTATGCGGCATTTGCACCAATATTAGGCATTATAGCATTTAGCTGGACTTTATTGATAGTTAATAGTTTATTTGCTGTTTTATTCATAGCCCTGGCTATTATTTTAGGTAATCAAGAAGAGATACTTAAAAAGCTTGACCTTCAGGGTAGACAGAGAAAGTTATTACCAACGAAGGTATGTATAAAATGTAACCATATTTATGATGTTGACTATAAATCCTGTCCAAAATGTGGTTATGAAGGAAATTATGAAATATAAATATAAATTATATATGCAACATATACATAAAGAGTAGTGTCATCCCTGGCAATTAGTTAACTTAGGGATGGCACTTTTTTTATATAATAGGAAAGTGCGTCCTATTATATAAAAAACGCTCCGCTAGGGATGCGCACTCACGCGCTTTGTATATTGCCAGCAAAGCTGGCCGCGTTAGGCAAAGCTTGCTGCGCAAGCTTAGAGAGTTTCGCAAGCGAAACTCTTTCTTGTATAATAGGAAAGTGCGCTCTAATTAATGTTGACAATTATAAAGGATGGCGCTATAGTGTATATAGACAGTATATACACTATAGCACTTGTCAAACTATATTTGTAGACATACAAGGGATGATATTTTTAGAGATTATATAAAACATCAAAGCAATAGGTGAGAAAGGAGTATAATCTACAAGGGGTTTTTGAGGCACTTGGATTATAAATATTGTATGAATATTTTAATTAGTAATTCCAGTGATAAACCAATATATGAGCAGATTACTGGGCAGATTAAGCTGATGATTATTAGCGGAGAGCTTGCCACAGGCG
Source organism: uncultured Herbinix sp. (assembly GCA_964578425.1). Lineage (GTDB taxonomy): Bacteria > Bacillota > Clostridia > Lachnospirales > Lachnospiraceae > Mobilitalea. The sequence continues at coordinate 5,468 of CAZODB010000043.1, read as the reverse complement.
ATCAGCTTCCATCCATGAGGATGCTGGCAAAGGAGCTTCGTATTAGTGTAATAACTACAAAGCGAGCATATGAGGATTTAGAAAGGGACGGATTTGTATATACCGTAATGGGTAAAGGAAGCTTTATAGCTGATAAGAATATGGAGTTTGTCAGGGAAGAACAGCTGAGAATAGTGGAAGAACATTTGAGTATGGCTGTTGGGGGAGCAAAAGCGGGTGGCATAGCCTTAGAAGAACTTCAAGAAATAATGAAAATGATTTATGAGGAGGATTAGTATGGTTAGTACAATGTGTAAGAAGCCAGATAAGGATGTTCATACAAAATACGCTATAGAGATTGAGAATATGTCCAAGCGTTATGATAGGTTCTTTCTGGATAAGGTTAGCTTTAAGGTACCATCAGGCTCTATTATGGGATTTGTGGGAGAGAATGGGGCTGGCAAGACTACAACAATAAAAGCAATTCTAAATTTGGTTTATCCGGATGAGGGGTCAATACGTATCTGGGGAAATCCCTCTGAGAATATATCTAAGGAATTAAGAGCTCAGATAGGGGTAGTATTTGATGGAAGTAATCTGCATGAAAATCTGACAACAGATAATATTAACAAGATTATGATGAATATATATACAAACTGGGATCAAAGAGTCTTTTATGACTATCTTAATAGGTTTAAGCTTCCTAAGAATAAGAAGGTCAAGGATTTTTCCCGAGGCATGAAAATGAAGCTTTCCATTTCCATAGCCTTATCCCATAATTCAAAGCTACTTGTTTTGGATGAGGCAACAAGTGGGTTGGATCCTATGGTAAGAGAAGAAATATTAGATATTTTTATGGACTTTATACAAGAAGAGGATCATACTATCCTATTCTCTACTCATATTATAAGTGATATTGAGAAAATTGCTGACTATGTTACATTTATACATGATGGAAAAATAGTCTTTAGTGAGAATAAGGATGAATTAATCTATAAGCATGGAATTATACGCTGCAAAAAGAATGACCTAGAGAAAATAGATAGAAGCTATATCCTAGCGACAAGAGAAAGCAGCTACGGAGCTGAGGCTATGATTAAGGATGTGGATGCATTTAAAAAAAGGTATAGGGAGTTTATTCCTGAAAAAGCAACAATAGAAGAGATTATGCTGTTTATTAGTAGAGGAAGGAAGGGCTGATGATTATGAAGGGATTAATAATAAAGGACTTTATTGGTTTGGGTAAAAGCTTCAAGTTAGTCGGCTTTATGTTATTATTTTATAGCGCTATTTCCATTATTACAAAGAGTCCGTATGGCTTTAGCGGAATGTTTACACTTATATTTGCATTGTTTTTGCTTAATACCTATTCTCTAGATGAGTTGGCCAACTGGGATACCTATGCAATAACCATGCCACTTTCAAGAGATAATATAATACAGGGTAAATACTTGCTAATGCTTCTGCTATCATTTTTGGGATTTATAATAAATGCTGGCTCTCTTTTAATATTAAATATAGCTACAAAGGCTGAAAGCCTCTTTGCTGGGATTGAGGTCCCTATGGGTGGAATGATAATAGTGATAATATTTTATTCTATATTACTACCCATCATTACAAAGGTTGGAATAACAAAAGCAAGAATATATATTATTGTTATATATATGGTTCCTTTTTTACTTGGAACACTTATTAGTAAAAAAGCAAAGGAAATAAATTATTCTCTTCCTGAGAGGTTGATGGAGATTATTAAAATAATTAATGAAAATATTTATATAATAGCACCTATTCTTTTGATTGCATGTTTTGGAATATCATATTTTATAAGCATACGAATTTATCGTAAAAAGGAATTCTAAAAAAAGACAAGGGACTTCGGCCAATTTGTCTTCTCCTGTCTTTTTGCACCCTTTTCTATTTTGTTCATAAAATATAATGTGAACATCGATGTAGAGAGAGGTAAAATCATTGAATAAAGAACAAGATAATCAAGGAGCTGATAATAAACAGCAACCGATGAAATATCAACAGTTTGTGCCAGGGCCTCCTTTCGGGCAACCAGGACAAAGACGACCTGGAGGGCCAGGCGGACCACAAGGTCCTCCAGGAACTGGGCCAGGCAGACCACAAGGTCCTCCAGGAACTGGTACGGGCAGACCACAAGG
>CAZODB010000043.1:0-3224 GCA_964578425.1 uncultured Herbinix sp. | reverse complement strand
CTGGGCCAGGCAGACCACAAGGTCCTCCAGGAACTGGTACGGGCAGACCACAAGGTCCTCCAGGAACTGGTCAAAGCAGGCCGCCGGGACCTCCGAGGCAGCCTCAAACGGCACCTCCTAGCTTTACTCCACAACTTCCACGAGAAGGGGAACAGCAACTGTCTGGACCCTTGGGCTTTCGTGGACCATCTGGTGGGAGAAATATTGACCTACGCAGAGTTCCCAGGGATCTTCGTGGCTGTATGAACAGATTTACCTATATATGGCTGATTAATGGTAACAACTTCTGGTTTTATCCTGTATTCGTAAGCCGAAATACCATAGAGGGCTTCCGTTGGCGTAGGAATAGATGGGAATATGAAAGAATCCGTACTAACCGGATACTATTTCATTTATGTTTTTAGCCAATATTTTTAGACAAAGTAAGTAGATAAGAAAAGCTACCCAATATAAACGCACACATAAAGCTGATTTAATTTGCTATATATGTGAGCCTTAAGTATGTGGGTAGCTTTTACTATACAGTATATCAGTAAAATGTATAATGATTGATAATTAGAAAAACTCTAGTAATAAGAGCTTTTTGTAATTTAAGAATACACAGAGGTTTTGTTTGTATTATTATACAAAATGATGTAAAATATATATGTATTTGTATTAAAATACTAATAAGATGTATGTGGTTTAGTCTGCTTCAGACTTACCGAGGAGTAAAGTATGTACAAAGATAAAGATATGGAGATGGATTTCAACAATAATATAGGCACAGCAATACTATACTTTCGTGAAACATATAATATTTCTCAACATAAATTAGGTAAGGGTATTTGCTCTGTCTCAACCTTGTCAAGGATAGAAGCGGGAGGAAGAGATATTGATGCCTTTATAGTAGAGACTCTTTTGGAACGCCTTGGAAAGATACCCAATCAATATGAGCTAATTCTTACGGACTTCGACTATGAGGCCTACCAAAGAAGATTATATATTAATAGATTGATAGATGACGGGGCAGTAGATGAAGCTCATAAATCAATAAAAGAATACGAGGAATCAACATGGGGGAAAGCTAGTCCTCATAAGCAATTTATATTAGTGAGCCAGGCAAGAATTAATGAGCTTAAGGGTGACAAGCCCGAAGCAACCATAGATTTACTTATGGAAGCTATATCTTGTACAGTTCCTGATTTTAATACAAATGATATAGCAGATTATTATCTAAGTAATTCTGAATTTAACATTATACTAGATATCTTACAGAAAATGATTTCATTAGAAATGACTGACAGAGCACATAAGATATTAGATCAAATTATCAATTACCTATATTGGCATAACCAGATGGAGCAAAACACCGAGATATATCCTAAGGTAGCTGCCATAGGTGGTAGATTTTATATTGAACAAAATGATCTTGATAAGGCGCTGCTGATATGTAATAAGGGACTTAAAATGAATAAGGGTAGTCGAAAGATTGACTATCTTGCCGAACTAAATCTATTAAAGGCTCGTGTTATTGAAAAAAAATATAAGGCCGCAGGGCTATGGAACACATGTGATAAGAGTGAATGCTTAGGTCTCTACCTTAAGGCGTATCATCTATTTACTTTCTTTGAAGATAAGGTAAATGCTAAAAGTATCAAGAGGCATTTACAGGGGGAATACATATGGGCAGATATCGATTAGGCGATATAATAAGTATGACTAGAAAGTCTTTGTCTATCACTCAGGAGCAGTTATGTGAGGACATCTGCTCAGTTGAGACATTATCTAGGATAGAGACAGGAAAACAGAATCCAGGCAGGGATGTATATGAGCTTCTAATGGAGCGGATGGGAAGGATAAGAGATCGTGCTTATTCTATGCTGTCTGTTTCTGACTTTAAGATACTTGAGAAGATGCGTCAGTTTGAAGTATGTATTCAAGCTTATGACTATCATAGGGCAGAATATATATTGGAGGAGATTAAGCAGAAGGTGGGAGGGACTAATATAGATAAGCAGTTTATTAGCCGTGCTGAATGTCTGGTAGATTATCGACTAAATCGTATCAGTGCAGATGAATTTCTAGATAAGCTGAAAAAAGCAATTCAAATAACTATCCCCAGATATGAAGAGATATCACTTGCTAATTGGCCCCTTACTTTTAATGAGGTTACATTACTTCTAAATATAGCTACTGCATATTCTGAGAAAGAGGAGTATCGGAAGGCCATTGATATTCTGGAAGAAGTATATACTGCATTAAGGCAAAGCTATATAGATAATGAACAAAGAGCAATTATAAATGTAGTGGTTCTATATAGTATTTCTAAATGGTATGGTTTAATCGGAGAACCACAAAGGGCAATAGAAACTTCATCAGAAGGTATTGATATTAGTAAAGAATTTAAAATAGGTAATGTACTCCCTCATCTAATTTATAATTATGTCTGGAACAAGAAGCAGTTAATAGATAAGGGAGAATTACCACCTGAGAACAAGAGAGAATGTATTAGCTATTTAAAACAAGCCTATTATATAGCATATGCTATGCAGCAGTCATACATGGAGCAGTTTATTAAAAGTCATCTAGCTATGTATTATGATATAAGTGTTTAGGTCAAGTATTAGGATATGCCAATTGTATCAACCGGAGGTCCATCACTACAAACTGTGATAGCTTCATCAGGATTAGCTCCTGCAACCGGGATTACAAAGCCTAATACCATAAGTAATGTTGTAACCACTAGTAAACTTTTGAGTTTCTTCATTTTAATTTCCTCCTTTAAATATGAATGTTTAATATGGGGTTACTTATGTGATCTGCTATTATGTTTTCTAGCAATCCCTTAAGTAATTTAATTATATTATGAGCAAATCTAAAAGAACATGACGTATTTGGAAAATTTTTATTAAAAATTTTCCAAATACGTCATGTTCTTTTTGTTTTTAATAGATTATAATGTATTTATCGGATAAAACAATTTAATTTGACGGTTTCTTATACATTGCCATTTAATGGCAACGGGTATATGGGGATATGAAAGACTCATCTAAGATGGGTCTTTCATTTATGTGCCATGCTAAAGTAATAGACCAGGCACAATTACTTTAGCATGGACGATTGGCTGCATGTATAAAAGGGGCTGGCAAAAAAAGAAATCCATCAAAGTATGATGGATCTTTTATAGTGGAGTCAAAGGGGTTCGAACCCATGACCTTTCGCACGTCAAGCGAACGCTCGTC
>CAZODB010000042.1:11537-14097 GCA_964578425.1 uncultured Herbinix sp. | reverse complement strand
AGAAAGAAATGGATATGGTAAATAAGGCTTTTATCGAGATTATGATTGAAGGAGACGCTAATGGCCGTGGTTTCCAATACCCTATTCCTACATACTCTATTACTAAGGAATTTGATTGGTCGGACACAGAGAATAACCGTATGTTATTTGAGATGACAGCAAAATATGGAACACCGTATTTCTCAAACTATATCAACAGTGATATGGAACCCAGTGATGTTCGTTCTATGTGCTGTAGATTAAGGCTGGATCTTCGTGAGCTTAGGAAAAAGAGCGGAGGCTTCTTTGGAGCAGGTGAGAGTACAGGATCAGTAGGAGTTGTCACTATAAATATGCCAAGGATTGCTTATTTATCAGATAATGAAGAGGAGTTTTTTAAGCGCCTTAATAGAATTATGGATATCTCAGCCCGTTCACTGAAGGTGAAAAGGGATGTTATTACAAAGCTTATGAAGGAAGGCCTCTATCCGTATACAAGACGCTATCTTGGAACCTTTGATAACCATTTCTCTACAATAGGACTTATAGGTATGAATGAAGTCGGTCTAAATGCCAAATGGCTTGGTAAGGATATGACTAATACAGATACCAAGGATTTTTCTATAAAGGTACTTAATCATATGCGCGAACGTTTATCCGACTATCAGGAGGAGTATGGTGATCTTTATAATCTTGAGGCATCACCTGCTGAATCTGCCAGCTATCGTCTTGCAAAGCATGACAGAAAGTATTATCCGGATATCAAGACAGCAGGAAAGTCTGGCGATACACCTTATTACACCAACAGCTCCCATCTTCCTGTGGGATATACAGAGGATATATTTGAGGCTCTTGATATACAGGATGAGCTCCAGACTCTATATACATCAGGCACAGTATTCCATGCCTTCCTTGGTGAGAAGCTTCCTGATTGGCAAGCTGCCGCCAAGTTAGTTCGGACTATTGCCGAGAATTATAAGCTGCCATACTATACCATATCTCCAACCTATTCAGTGTGTAGCACCCATGGATATCTACAGGGTGAGCACTTCACCTGTCCTGAATGTGGTAATAGAGCGGAGGTATACAGCCGTATAACCGGTTATTATCGTCCGGTTCAGAACTGGAATGAAGGAAAATCCCAGGAATATAAGGATAGAAGAATTTATGAGATGGAGAATTCCAGAGCTATGCCAGTGAGTAGCGGAATTAATAGTGAAAGTCAGATGCTTCTAGTGGAGTCTGAGATGGGTGACGGATTATATCTGTTTACAACAAAAACCTGTCCAAATTGTAATATAGCTAAGGAATACTTAAAGGGAATGACCTATACATTGATAGATGCAGAGGAGAAGGCAGATATTGCGAGAGAATATAATGTTCTTCAGGCACCTTCACTTATGGAAATCAGAAATGGAGTGGCTAGTAAATACACAAATGCTTCCAATATAAAAAAATATGTTGAGGACCAGCTAGTAAGACTATAAATGGATAAGAGGACGATGTAAATAATTTTTAGAATAACAACTGCTATGGTTTGTAAGTCAAATAGACTCAACAAATCACAGCAGTTGTTTTTCTAAGGTCTAGGAAAAGTCTTGCCCTCGTATGTCATGTGAGGTACAATAAGAGACACAAGCAAAATTCACGGCAGTTTGCGAATGGAGGTATATTATGAGCTTAGCTGATAATATTTTTATAAATATGTGTAGTGATATATTAGATAAGGGAACAAGTACCGAAGGAGAAAAGGTTAGACCGAAATGGGATGATGGTTCCTATGCCTATACCATCAAACAGTTTGGTGTTGTTAATAGGTATGATTTGGCCAAGGAATTCCCTGCATTAACCCTGCGAAGACTGGCCTTCAAATATTGCATAGACGAAATGCTATGGATATGGCAGCAAAAATCCAATAATATTAATGAACTTAAAAGTAAAATATGGGATAGCTGGGCTGATGAGAGTGGCTCTATAGGTAAAGCATATGGCTATCAGATGGGTGTTAAGCATAAGTATAAAGAGGGAGAGATGGACCAGGTTGATAGAGTAATATATGACCTAAAGAATAATCCTTATAGTAGAAGAATTATTACTAACCTCTATGTTCATCAAGATCTGAATGAGATGAACCTATATCCTTGTGCCTATAGCCTTACATTCAATGTAACAAAAAAAGCAGATAGTGATAAGCTTATACTGAATGCTATTCTTAATCAAAGATCAAATGATATTTTAGCCGCCAATAATTGGAATGTATGTCAATATGCGGTATTAGTTCATATGCTGGCACAGGTCTGCGATTATCAGGTAGGAGAGCTCGTCCATGTAATAGCAGATGCTCATATCTATGACAGGCATGTTCCTATTATACAGGAGCTTATAGCACGTCCTACATATGACGCTCCTGAATTTTATATGAATCCTGATATTAAGGATTTCTACCAGTTTAGGGCAGAGGATTTCGAAATAAGAAATTATAAATATGGTCCTAAGGTAAAAAACATACCGGTTGCGATTTAAGTATTAAATATAGATAATGAATACCTGTTTAATTTACTAAGATTATTATATTAATAGA
>CAZODB010000042.1:5950-11437 GCA_964578425.1 uncultured Herbinix sp. | reverse complement strand
GTGAAACAATACATAAAGCAGTAATTATGGGAAGAAAGACCTTGGAAAGCTTCCCAGGTGGGATGCCATTAAAGGACCGCCTTAATGTGGTTATAACATCTAACCCTGATTATCAAGTTGCGGACGCTGCTATAGTAAGCAGTATTGAAAAGGCTCTTGAGCTGGTAAAGGATTATAAAACTGAGGATGTATATATCATCGGAGGAGAGAGTATATATAGGCAGATGCTTCGTCTTTGTGATACAGCCCATGTAACTAAGATAGACTATGCTTATGATGCTGACACCTTTTTTCCTAATCTTGATGAGATGGAGGATTGGCATATAACTGGGGAATCCGAAGAACAGACCTTTCATGATCTTATATATACCTTCTGTAGATATGAAAGAAAAAAAGATGTTTTACTTGATAAAATCTGAAAAAAGGAATATTATAGATAAAACTATAAAAAGTTATACCGATTAGTACAAAGTGATATATATCACGGATCAGGTAGGGAAAGAAGGGTAAGTAAATGTTAGACATTAAAATCGAAATGACCAATGAGCCAAAAAAGCTACCAGAGAAGGATAATCCTTTATTATTTGGCAAAATCTTTACAGATCATATGTTTATAATGGATTATGAGTTAGGAATAGGCTGGCATGATGCAAGAATTATTCCTTATCAACCCTTAAGCTTGGAACCTTCAGCTATGGTGTTTCATTATGGACAGGAAATGTTCGAGGGATTAAAGGCTTATAAGGCAAAGGATGGAAGAATATTATTGTTTCGTCCAGATATGAATGCTAAGCGTACAACCAAAACCTGTAGGACCTTGTGTATGCCGGAATTTCCTGAGGATGACTTTGTGCAAGCCATTAAAACATTGGTAGAAATCGATAAGAAATGGATACCCACAAAGGATGGTACATCTCTTTATATCAGACCTTTTATAATTGCGACTTCACCATTTTTAGGAGTAAGAGCTTCCTATACCTATAAATTTATAATTATACTATCACCTGTAGGAGCTTATTATCCTGAAGGACTTGATCCGGTTAGAATCTGGATTGAAGATGAGTATGTAAGAGCTGTAAAGGGAGGCATAGGAGAGGCTAAAGCTGGAGGTAATTATGTGGCATCTCTTCGAGCTCAGGTCAAAGCCCAAGAAGAAGGATATTCACAGGTGCTGTGGCTGGATGGAGTCCATAGAAAATATATTGAAGAAGTCGGTGCAATGAACATATTCTTTAAAATAGACGGAGTAGTGGTAACTCCTATGTTAAGCGGAAGTATACTGCCCGGAATAACTAGGGATTCTGTTATTAGGCTGTGCAAGGATTGGGGAATTAAAGTTGAAGAACGATTAATTTCTATAGATGAGGTGTATGAGGCGCAGCAAAAGGGATTGCTTGAAGAGGTATTTGGTACGGGTACTGCAGCGGTTATATCCCCTGTTGGTCATCTTCGTTGGAAGGATCATGATATGCAGGTTATGGATGGTGGGATAGGTGAGTTAAGTCAGAAGCTCTATGATAATCTGACCGGAATTCAACTAGGAAGTGCTCCTGATATCCATGGCTGGACTGTTGAGATTATATAGCACTTGTCTACTATTTGATTCTGTATTATGATATATTGTAGAAAACTAAACCCACCAAGAATATATTTTGGAGGGATAAAAGGAATAAATAAGAAAGGTATGGGTGTTAGGATGAGACAGCTATATGCAGAAGCAGGTGTTAAAAGAAAAGATACAGCTGCCACTTTGGGACTTAGAATTTTAATGTTTATAGGTGTGTTTGTAGGCCTACTATTAATAATGCTTGGACAGCTTTGGAGTTATATAGGAGTAGCATTTATTGCTTTTGTATTTTTCTTCTATCCCAGGCTAAGCGTGGAATATGAGTATGTATTTGTAGATGGACAGCTGGATTTTGATAGAATCACCGGTAAAGCAAAACGCAAGACAATGCTTCGCATAGAATTTGAGCAGGTCGAAATGATGGCTCCATTAAATTCTCCTGCCTTGGACAGCTTCAACCATATACAGCTGGAGAAGAAGGATTTCTCTTCGCTTAGCAAGGAAAGCAAGCCCTATGCGATCATTGCTAGTGTCGACAATAAGAAGATGAAGATACTATTTGAACCAAGTGAAAAGATGATTGACATAATCAAGCAGAAGAATGCCAGAAAAGTTATCACATATTAGAATATTATATGAGGCTGTTGCAGGATGTTATAATTTTGCATAGCCTCATGTTTTAAATTTTTTAGATCTTTAGGTATTAAGATAAGAAAGCTTGTTGGAATTTTATAGATATGATAAAATTCTTGAATCATAAGATATGATAAAACAGATATGATAAAACAGGTGATAAAACAGATATGATAAAATTCTTGATATCATGTTGACAATACTTAGATAATTGGATATACTTTTAAAAATATTTACTAGGACAAGAAGAAAGAATGCATATGAAACTATTTACCAAGACAAGAAAGTGAGGATTTGTACGATGGGTCAAATCATTGGCGAGGGAATAACTTTTGACGATGTATTGCTGGTACCTTCCTATTCTGAGGTATTACCAAATCAAGTTGATTTATCAACTCAGCTTACAAAAAAAATCAGGTTAAATATACCCCTGATGAGTGCAGGTATGGATACTGTAACAGAGAATCGTATGGCTATTGCTATGGCAAGGCAGGGTGGTATTGGCGTAATTCACAAGAATATGTCAATCGAGGAACAGGCAGAGGAAGTGGACAAGGTAAAACGATCGGAGCATGGGGTAATAACAGACCCCTTTTATTTATCTCCTGATCATACCTTACATGATGCCAATGAACTGATGGCTAAATATAGAATATCTGGCGTCCCTATAACTGTGGGCAAAAGGCTGGTAGGTATAATTACTAATCGTGACTTAAAGTTTGAAGAGGACTTTACGAAGAAGATAAAGGAATCTATGACTTCTGAGGGACTTATCACGGCAAAGGAGGGAATTACTCTAGATGAGGCTAAGCGTATATTAAGTGCTGCCAGAAAGGAAAAACTCCCTCTTGTAGATAATGATGGAAACCTAAAGGGATTAATTACAATCAAGGACATTGAAAAGATAATAAAGTATCCGCTTTCAGCCAAGGATGAGAACGGTAGACTCCTATGTGCAGCAGCAGTAGGTATCACAAGCAATATTATGGATCGTATCGATGAGCTTATTAAAGCCAAGGTAGATGCCATAGTTATTGATACAGCCCATGGACATTCTGAAAATGTTCTTCGAATAGTAAAGATGGTAAGGGATGCTTATTCGGACATACAGATTATAGCAGGAAATGTAGCAACAGGCGAAGCTACAAAGGCTTTAATTCAAGCAGGGGTAGATGCTGTTAAGGTTGGAATAGGACCAGGCTCTATCTGCACCACTAGAGTAGTAGCAGGCATAGGAGTACCTCAGGTTACGGCAATCATGAATTCCTATGAGGTGGCCAGAGACTACAAAATTCCAGTTATTGCAGATGGTGGTATAAAATATTCAGGGGATATAACAAAGGCGATTGCGGCAGGAGCCAGTGTATGTATGATGGGAAGTATCTTTGCAGGCTGTGACGAAAGCCCTGGCACCTACGAATTATATCAAGGAAGAAAATACAAGGTGTATCGTGGAATGGGATCCATCGCAGCTATGGAGAAAGGTAGCAAGGACCGTTATTTTCAGACGGATGCTAAGAAGCTTGTACCTGAGGGTGTTGAAGGACGTGTGGCATATAAGGGTCTGGTGGAGGATACAGTATTCCAGTTAATAGGTGGCCTAAAGGCTGGTATGGGCTACTGCGGATCCAATGATGTAGAAACATTGCAAAAGACAGGCAAATTCGTAAAGATTACTGCAGCATCCTTAAAGGAAAGTCATCCTCATGATATTCATATAACTAAGGAAGCACCAAATTATAGTGTAGAAGAGTAAAAATAAATAAAAGGGGTTGTGATTATATTATGAAGCAACCCCTTTTATTGTTCAATACAGATTAGTAAAATTCTAGCTTTTCAGAACTGACTTCAAGCATACTCAAGTATACTAAAAAAACAGTATGCTTTATTATGATATAAAATGTATCATATAAACATACTGTCTGATTGGATTTGTCTGCCTATCTTTGATTTTAGAGTGATAGGGTTATGTCTCTGCCAATGGGAGTATATTGTCTGTAGGTTACTCCAGAGGCGTCTAGCATCTTTTTAGAAGCGATTACAGTATTAGTTTCAAAATACTTGTCGCTCTTATAGATTATTTCATTTATTCCCTTTTGAATAATTGCTTTTGTGCATTCGTTACAGGGAAAGAGGGTGGTGTATATCTTTGCCCCTTTAATATTTGCTCCGGTGTAATTTAGGATGGCATTTAGCTCTGCATGACATACGTAAAGATACTTTGTGTTCAAGGAATCCCCCTCACGGCTCCATGGAAATTCATCGTCAGAGATTCCAATCGGCATACCGTTATATCCTACTGATAGGATTTTATTATCCTCACTGACGATACAAGCGCCCACACTTGTATTTGGATCCTTACTTCGCTCGGTTGAAAGAAGAGCAATCCCCATAAAGTATTCATCCCATTTGATATAATCTTTTCTTTTCATTTTCAATATCCCCCTATCATCGAAAACTATGTTTAATATCCCCAATCATGGAAAAATCCGTTTAATATCCTCAATCATGGAAAAATCAGTTCAATATCCCCTATCATCGAAAATTCCGTATATTAAACAACAGGTAAACCAACTAATTTGTTATAATAGCTAGGTTTAATGAATCTCTAACGACTAAAGTCATGAAAAGCCTGGTAAATTATTCAATATCCCCTGCAGCCTGTACCTTTATTATGTTTGTAGAGCCCGTGATGCCTAGAGGAACACCGGCTGTCATTACCGCAAGATCACCTTTTTCTATATAACCCGCTTTCTCAACAGCCTGTAGGGCATGATCGAACAATTCAAAAGTATCGTGCTCGACTGCTATAAGAAGAGGAGTAATGCCCCATGCCATGTTCAATTGTCTACATATGACAGGGTCTGTTGTACATCCCATTATATGGCATTGTGGACGAAAGCGAGAAATCATTCGGGCTGTTCCTCCTGATGTGGTAACTGTTACGATCATTTTAGCATCAAGATCATGGGCTATGGTAACAGTTGCACGGGAAATAGCATCTGTTACATCAAGCTCATCAAGATGCTCCCGTTGAATAAAACGTTTTTTATAATCGATATCTGCTTCAGTCCTTACCGTAATTTTAACCATGGTGCGTAGAGATTCTAAGGGATAATTACCTGCTGCTGTCTCCCCAGAAAGCATTATTGCGCTGGTACCGTCATATATGGCGTTGGCTACGTCGGTAATCTCTGCCCGGGTAGGTCTGGGATTCTTTAGCATAGAATCCAGCATCTGAGTTGCTGTTATAACTTGTTTTCCGCTATTGTATACTTTTTTAATAA
>CAZODB010000042.1:0-5850 GCA_964578425.1 uncultured Herbinix sp. | reverse complement strand
AGCATCTGAGTTGCTGTTATAACTTGTTTTCCGCTATTGTATACTTTTTTAATAATTTTCTTTTGAAGAGCTGGTAACTCCTCAAAAGGAATTTCAACACCCATATCACCTCTGGCAATCATAATGCCATCGGCCTCTTTTATGATTTCGTCAATATTATTTACACCCTGTAGATTTTCAATCTTAGCGATAAGCTTTATTTGTGTTTGATGCTTATTAAGAATTCTCCTAATTTCGAGAACATCCTCTGCGGTTCTTACAAATGATGCTGCGATGTAGTCGAATTTATGCTCGATGGCAAATAAAATATCTAAGCGATCTCTTTCGCTTATATATGGCATAGACAGATGGACACCGGGTATATTGACTCCCTTTTTGTTTGAGATAGTCCCGTTGTTTTTCACCCTACAGATAATGTCAGTGGTGGTCACCTCTTCAACAATCATCTCAACAAGTCCGTCATCTATCAATATTTTTACGCCAGGATCAACATCATATACTATACTTGAGTAGCTGACTGAGACCTGTGTTTCGTCACCCTCCACATCCCTGGTGGTTAGTATAAATTGCTGACCCGCCTTAAGCTTTACCTTTTGATTATCCTTAAAGTCACCTATACGTACCTCTGGCCCCTTAGTATCCATCAGTGTAGCTATAGGGATATTCATTTCGTTACGGTGTTTTTCTATGCTTCTAAATCTTTTTAAATGTTCATTGTGGTCACCATGGGAAAAGTTAAATCGGGCAACATCCATTCCCAGTCGTATAAGCTCCTTTATAATTCCCACATCGTCTGTGGAAGGTCCTAGTGTACAGATAATCTTTGTTTTTCTCATTTTTTTCTCCGTTTCCTTATATATGGCTCGAAATTGAGTCTATTTATATTTTGTATATATAATAAATCATTAATGTATTAATATATTCGAATTTATTATAATAATTTTGCTTCTCTTATTCAACTAGAGAATCAAGAAAACATTTCTTTTATATTATAATTTGATACCACGGTTTTTGCGGTATTTGATTCCTGAGCGCTTTTTTTGATATAGATAGAATAAATATAGAATTAAGCTTCCCAGCAATATAAAGGCAATAATTAATATAGCACAGTGTAAGAAAAACCCTGATGGTAATATATTAATTATTGGGTCAGTTGCAGGGTCGAAAATCCAATAATCATTATTAAAAAATATTTTATGAAATATAACAAATGACTTATCGAAGTCTATTGCTAGAAGTAAAGCAACCACTATAGGAAGTACTATAGCTGTTACAGATGATACAATCAAGTAACTGAAGTCTCTTTTGCGAAATTTATATATAATAATTGCTAGTGCAGTTATTAAGGAAAGGGCTCCAATGCCATAAAAAGCAACAAAAATATTCTTAACCTCTTTAAAATGCTGAATACCGAAAGGGGAAGCATCCAGTGAAGGGAAGGACAGGCTACCCTTATAAAATGGAGATGAATAATCAATCAAAGCCTTATAGTTTTCAACAATTACTTCTTTAGAGTATCCTGAGGTCTCGGGTATATTCAGGAGTTTCACATCCAGATAATATAGAGGTCTAAAATTAATGGTAAAAATAACCCCAAGTGATAAGAATAGTATAGTAAAAACTAATCCAATTAACAGGTCAGTCATTTTAAAGTATCTTATTTTACCCATCTACATTCTCCTTTAAGTTCAATTTCATAGGAATTATAGTATACTTTATGTAGGTTTGCAACCGTAAATCTCCGTTAATATTAAGCAAAGGTTTGATCGATGATAAGTAGATATAAAATAAGAAGTATTATAAAAATATAAAGCGTTACGATTTACTGTTCAAGTAATTCGTAACGCTTTATATTATCTCTTGCAACCCACTTTAATAACTTTTAAAATATGAAATCATATATATAAAAATTACTTGAGTCGTCTTGATTATAATCTTATTACATTGGCAGCTTGAGGACCTTTATCGCCTTCAACTACATCAAACTCAACACTGTCACCCTCTTCAAGTACCTTGAAGCCATCCATAACAAGCGCTGAAAAATGTACAAAGACATCGTTGCCCTCCTCATCAGATAAAAATCCGAACCCCTTTTTAGCATTAAACCATTTTACTGTACCCTTTTTCATAAAAAGCCTCCCTAAAACTAAATAAAATTTGATTACCATAATCGGTAATGTTAGTATAAACTTACCACAAACTATACTAAAAGTCAAACCTTCTTTGTGGATGTTTGTAACGTTTTTATAGTGAAATAAATGATTTTATTGATTTTAATATATTGCTAATTTGTTGAGTATATTAAATGACAAATAAATAGATTTATGTTATCATGTATAGGCAATTACTATAAATTGCCATACTTATAATACTTGATTTGATTAAGAACTATAATATATATAATAAGGAGAGGACTAGATGAAGAAAATTATACCTTCTGGATACCAATTGATTTTTGATGAATGGCTTGAAGATACAAATGGTTACGGGGCTTATATAGTGCATGAAAGGACCAAAGCAAAGATAGCTCTTATAAAAAATGAAGACACTAACAAGGTGTTTAACATAGGCTTTAGAACACCTCCAAAGAACAGTACTGGAGTACCACATATTATTGAACACTCGGTTTTATGTGGCTCAAAGAATTTTCCTGCAAAGGATCCTTTTGTTGAACTGGCAAAGGGGTCACTTAATACATTTCTAAATGCCATGACTTACGCTGACAGGACCCTTTATCCTGTAGCCAGTCTAAATGACCAGGATTTCAAGAATTTGATGCATGTTTATCTGGATGCAGTCTTCTATCCTAATATATATAGCAGGAAAGAGATTTTTGACCAGGAGGCATGGCGTTATACACTAGAAAATGAAGACGATGAGCTTCAGATTAATGGAGTTGTCTATAATGAGATGAAGGGTGCCTTCTCTACTCCTGAGCAGCAGCTGATGAGGTTTAATCTTAATTCCTTATATCCAGACACCACCTATGGAGTCGTATCAGGAGGGGATCCAGAGGTTATCCCCGAGCTTAGCTATGAGGAGTTCTTAGATTTTCATAAAACCTATTACCATCCGTCCAATAGTTATATATATCTATATGGCGACATGGACTTTGAGGAGCGATTGATTTGGCTTGATAAGGAATATCTATCGAAATTCGATTATTTAAAGGTGGATTCGGAGATAACTCCTCAGAAAAGCTTTGATGCTCTTAAGGAGACTGAGGATTTTTATTCTCTAGGTGAGGATGAGGATACAAATGACAATACTTATTTTAGTCTAAATATTGCCATAGGTAAGGAAAAGACCAGGGAGCTTACCCTAGGATTACAGGTTCTTGATTATGTGCTTTTTGAAGCACCGGGTGCTCCTGTAAAGCAGGCTCTATTAGATGCTGGTATCGGTAAGGATATATTAAACCAACTTAATATTGAATATCTTCAACCTACGATATCGATAATTGCTAAGAATGCAGATGAGAATAGAAAGCAGGACTTTCTGTCTGTAATCCGTAGCACCCTATCTAAGCTGGTAGCTGAGGGGCTAAATGAGAAATCTCTTCTTGGAGCAATAAATACATTTGAATTCAGATACAGAGAGGCAGATTATGGTAGTCTATCTAAAGGCTTAATGTATGGACTTGGTGTCATGAGAAGCTGGTTATATGATTCTGAAAAGCCTTTCTATTTTTTAAAGGATTCAGAGCTATTTGAGAAGATGAGAAAGCATATAGGTACAGGATTTTATGAGCAGCTCATAAAGGATCACCTAATTAACAATAATCATGCATCTCTAGTTACCTTGATACCAAAGGCAGGGCTTAATAAAATCCGTGAGTCTGAAATGAAGGAAAAGCTTTCATCCTATAAGAAAAGCCTGTCAGAGGAAGAGCTTCAAAGAATTATTAGTGATACAAAGCATTTGAAGAAGTATCAGGAGACGCCTTCTACTAAGGAGGAAGTGGAATCCATACCACTGCTTAACAGAGAGGATATTGGGCCTAATCCGCAACCTATTTATAATGAAGAGAAGACAATAGACAGTGTAAGAGCGATTCATCATGAGGTGTTTACAAATGAAATCGCATATATTAAACTTCTATTTGATATTAAGGATATACCAAAGGAGCTCCTCCCTTATCTATCCATACTTACGCAGGTTCTGGGATATGTAGATACGGATAACTATAGCTATTTGGAATACTCCAATGAAGTAAATCTTCATACTGGAGGTATATACCACAATGCTAAGAGTTTTTCAATTAAGGATAAAACGGATGAATATTTACCCTTGTACGAGATAGGTACCAAGGTAATGTATGATAAGATATCTCAAGCGTTTAGACTTATAGAGGAAGTTCTTCATCACACACAATTTAAGGATTATAAGAGATTAAAGGAAATTCTCGATGAGATGAAATCCGGGATGCAGATGCTATTTAAGTCATCAGGACATTCAGTTGCAGTAAATAGAGCGATGTCATATTATTCAGCACATGGTATGTTTAAGGAGGCTACTCAGGGAATATCATTCTATGAATTTCTTGAGGATATAACAATGAATTTTGGCCAGATGAAGGATACTGTGATTAGTAAGCTTAAGGAGCTTATGGAAATGGTTTTTGTTAAGGATAAGCTTATGATAAGCATCACTGCTGATAAGGATGGTTATGATAGGATTGCCAAAGATCTGGCACCTGTTATAGCAGGTTTGCGTGAAACCACTTCAGAAAGACAGTTTTTGGCCTATGATAAAGTTCCACTAAAACCCAGGTGTCTAAACGAAGGATTTAAAGCAGCTATACAGATACAGTATGTCGCTAGAGCGGGTAATTATATTAAGGCAGATTACAAATACTCAGGAGCCCTTAAGGTTCTTCGTATGATATTAAGCTATGATTATCTGTGGCAGAATGTAAGAGTTAAGGGTGGTGCATATGGTTGTATGTGCGGATTTTCAGGAGTCGACGGTGATGTTTATTTTACCTCATATCGTGACCCTAACTTGAAAAACACCAATGATGTTTATGAGGGAATCCCTGAATTTATAAAGAATTTTACAGCAGACGATAGGGATATAACGAAAAGCATTATAGGTACCATCAGTACGCTTGATACTCCTATGACACCGCAGACAGAGGGTGCCAGATCCTTAAGCATGTTACTTTCAGGCGTAAGCTATGAGGATTTATTGAAGGAAAGAAATGATATTATCAATGTTACACAGGAGGATATCCGTTCACTTCATGAGCTTGTTCGGGCAGTACTTAATGAAGGGAATATCTGTGTAATTGGTAATGAGAGTAAGATTGAAGAGAACAAAGAATTGTTCAAGGAAGTTAAAAAATTAATGTAAAAACCACAAGTATAATTAGCATAAAACAAATGCATATAATAACGCTTGTATAGGAATGAGGACATTATGCACGATAATAAGAAGAAATCAGGATTTGTTACTTTGATTGGCCGACCGAATGTCGGTAAATCCACATTGATGAATCATCTGATTGGGCAGAAAATTGCAATTACATCCAATAAGCCACAGACTACTAGAAATAGAATACAGACTGTCTTTACTGATGAACGGGGTCAGATTATATTTCTTGACACACCGGGGATTCATAAGGCCAAGAATAAGCTTGGTCAATACATGGTCAGCGTAGCAGAAAGAACACTCAAGGAAGTAGATGTGGTTCTATGGCTGGTAGAACCCAGCACATTTATAGGTGCGGGTGAGAAACACATTGCTGAGCAGCTTATTGGGATAAAGACGCCAGTAATGCTTGTAATTAACAAGATTGATACCGTTAATAAGAATGAGATACTAACCTTTATCAATGCTTATAAGGAT
>CAZODB010000041.1:11215-14307 GCA_964578425.1 uncultured Herbinix sp. | reverse complement strand
GCCCTGTCTCATATAACCAAGCTCTCTCCCTATATCTATGAAAAATACATGCTTCTTGACAGCTCTACTGTTCGTAATCTGGAGATTACTGAAACTATACGAGATAAGCAAAAAAGAGGATCCCTATTGTGGGTTTTAGATAAAACAAAAACAGCTATGGGAGCAAGGCTTCTTCGCAATTATCTGGAACAGCCTCTTATAGATTATGACATGATTAGTCAAAGGCTTTCTGCTGTTAATCAGCTTAAAGAAAATATGATTACAAGAGAAGAGATAAGAGAATATCTTAATTCCATATATGATTTAGAAAGGCTTATGGCTAAAATTAGTTATAAAAGTGCTAACCCCAGAGATTTAATTGCCTTTAAATCCTCATTGGAAATGCTTCCTCATATAAAATTTTTAATTCAAAGCATTGATAGCCCGCTTATAAAAGATATCCATCAAGAATTAGACGATCTTTCTGATATCTATGAGCTGATTAAGGCTTCCATAGGGGATGAGCCTCCCATAAATTTGAAAGAAGGCAACATAATAAGAGAGAATTACAACAAGGAGGTTGATCGCTTTAGAAATGCGAAAACCGAGGGTAAGGATTGGTTAATGGAGCTAGAGGCCAAGGAACGGGAAGCTACAGGTATTAAAAATCTCAGAATAAAATATAATAGAGTTTTTGGATATTATCTTGAGGTTACAAACTCATATCAGAATCTAGTGCCCGAGGAATGGACAAGGAAGCAAACTCTAGCAAATGCTGAGCGATATACTACTAATAAGCTAAAGGAACTGGAGGCTATTATTTTAGGGGCTGAGGATAAGCTGTTTTCTCTGGAATATGATATATTCTGTGAAATAAGAGAGCGGATAGGACTTGAGGTAAAGCGAATTCAACAAACTGCTAAAGCAGTAGCCAAGCTTGATGTATTTGCATCCTTAGCTCTGGTGGCAGAACGTAATAATTACGTATACCCTAATATAAATACCCAGGGCAATATATCTATTAAAAACGGCAGGCACCCAGTTGTAGAAAAGACTATATCCAATGATATGTTTGTAGCAAATGACACTCTACTAGATAATAGTTCAAATCGTGTATCCATAATAACAGGTCCTAATATGGCAGGTAAATCTACCTATATGAGACAGGCAGCTTTAATAGTTCTAATGGCTCAGGTTGGAAGCTTTGTCCCTGCTGACAGTGCAGATATAGGTATTGTAGATAGAATATTCACAAGAGTCGGTGCTTCAGATGACTTAGCAGGTGGACAAAGTACCTTTATGGTAGAAATGACCGAGGTAGCAAATATATTACGAAATGCCACTAAAAACAGTTTGCTTATACTTGATGAAATAGGACGAGGAACCAGTACATTTGACGGTCTTTCTATAGCTTGGGCTGTTGTAGAGCATATCAGTAATAATTCCATACTCGGTGCAAAGACATTGTTCGCAACCCATTACCATGAGCTGACCGAGCTTGAGGGTATGCTTGAGGGTGTGAATAATTATTGTATCGCAGTTAAAGAACAGGGAGATGATATAATCTTCCTTAGAAAGATAGTAAAGGGCGGTGCCGATAAAAGCTATGGTATTCAGGTGGCAAAGCTTGCTGGTGTTCCTGCATCTGTTCTAAAGCGGGCTAATGAAATAGTTGATGAGCTTATCAGTAATGACCTGACATTAAAGGCCAAGGACGTTTCTACAAGTGTAGAAGCTCCCAAAGAAAAATTTGTACAGGAGACTTTTCCTATAGAACAACTTTCATTGTTTTCAATATCAGGTAACGAGGATATAATTAAAGAGATAAGGGATATGGATATCACAAGACTTACTCCAATAGATGCAATTAACAAATTGTATACACTACAGAATAAAATCAAAGATATAATCTAGCCCTTAATAAGCGGATTTCATAGATAAGTACAAGTCGACTATTAAACCGTAGGTATCAAGTCTAATCTGCCTATCAGATTAGTTCAATATAATATCACAATTAACATGAAAGGGTGGTACTATGTCATTAATCCATCTATTGGATGAAATTACAATAAATCAAATTGCAGCTGGTGAAGTAGTGGAAAGGCCAAGTGCAGTTGTGAAAGAGCTTATTGAAAACGCTTTAGATTCTGGTGCCACTGCCATTACGACCGAGATCAAAGAGGGTGGCTTAAGCCTGATTAGAATAACAGATAATGGTTCGGGAATAGCTAAAGAGGATATTCCTGTGGCCTTTATGCGCCATGCCACCAGCAAAATACAGACCGCTGAGGATTTATATCATGTAACGAGTCTTGGTTTCAGAGGGGAGGCACTATCCAGTATAGCTGCAGTATCCCAAATAGAACTTATAACTAAGGAAAGCTCATCTCTTAATGGCTATAGATATATTATCGAAGGTGGAAAAGAAAAATCAATAGAGGAAATCGGATGTCCCTCAGGTACAACTATAATTATCCGTAATTTATTTTACAATACTCCTGCCAGGCGTAAATTTTTAAAGAGCGCACCTACTGAGGCAGGTTATGTGAATGATTTAATGGAGCGACTCATGGTATCACATCCAGAGGTATCCTTTCGTTTTATAGTCAATAATCAGGTTAAGCTTCAATCCTCTGGCAATAGTAATATAAAGGATATCCTCTATCATATCTATGGCAGAGACATATCCAAGGAATTATTGTCTGTGGAATACTCTTCAAAGGATGTTATTATCACTGGTTATATCGGAACACCAACCATTAATAGAGGTAATCGTAACTTTGAGAATTATTTTATAAATGGAAGATATATTAAGAACAGCATCATAACTAAGGCTATAGAGGATGCCTATAAGCCCTTTATGATGCAACATAAATATCCATTTACCTCTTTGTATTATGAAATAACTCCTTCATTGCTTGATGTGAATGTTCATCCTCAAAAGCTAGAGCTTAAGCTTACAAATGGAGATGATATATATGATATAACCTATAATTTAATAAGAGATAAGCTGTCTGGGAAGGAATTAATTCCTAAGATTAGTCTTAGGGAAGAGAATAAGAAGAATTATAATAGAGTAGAATATAGCAAAAAGCCTCCAGAGCCCTTTGAGA
>CAZODB010000041.1:2247-11115 GCA_964578425.1 uncultured Herbinix sp. | reverse complement strand
AGCCGCTGAGCAAATGGAATTATTTCCGACCAATGTGAATTCTGAGGATTCGCCCTTTATATCAGATCAAGCCATTATTAATCACAGGATCATAGGACAAGTATTCTCAACATATTGGTTGGTTGAATATCAAAAAGAGCTTTATATTATAGATCAGCATGCTGCCCATGAAAAGGTACTCTATGAACGAATTATAACTGCTGCCAGGGAGAATAAACACTCCTCTCAGATGCTTATGCCATCTATTGTACTTTCCCTGTCATTAATCGAGCAACAAGCACTTAAAAACAATGAAGATATATTAAAAAAGCTTGGATATGAGATTGAGCATTTTGGAGGCAATGAATTCTCCATAAGAGCAGTACCTGCTGATTTATATAATCTTTCTGATAAGGATTTGTTTCTAGAGTTTATTGATGAGCTTTCACAGGAGGTAAGCTCTCGAGAGCCCAATCCAGAATCCATCTTGGCCAGAACTGCGTCCATGGCATGTAAGGCTGCTGTAAAGGCTAATCATTCATTCTCAGTGATAGAGGCCAACTCACTGATTAAGGAGCTCTTATCCCTAGACAATCCCTATCATTGTCCCCATGGAAGGCCAGTTATTATATCCATGAGTCAATATGAACTAGAGAAAAAATTTAAGCGTATTCTATAAATTATTTTAAATAAAGTGTCAGCTTTCAACATAAGAAAGCAGATTAGTTCCATTCTTAGCTTTTAATCTGCATCTTCATATAATATACCATAAGTATTAACTCGAATAGGAGGTAGCATGAACAAAAAGCCACTGATAATCTTAACTGGTCCAACAGCTGTAGGTAAAACCTCCTTATCTATAAGTCTTGCCAAGGCTGTGAATGGAGAAATTATATCTGCTGATTCAATGCAGGTATACAAGCATATGGATATCGGAACAGCTAAAATCACTCTTAATGAAATGGGAGATGTTCCTCATTACCTCATAAGCGAGTTTAATCCTGATGAGGACTTTAACGTGGTTAAATTCCAGCACTATGCTAAGAAGTATATAAAGAGTATCCATGAAAGAAATAAAACACCTATACTTGTCGGGGGAACCGGCTTCTATATACAAGCTGTATTGTATGATATTGATTTTGAAGATAATCCTTCAGATACATCCTATAGAAAGGAACTGGAACAACTGGCTAGAACCAAGGGAGCTGAACATCTCCACGGATTACTAGCCAAGGTAGATCCTAAAAGCTCCAATACAATTCACCCAAATAATGTTAAGCGTATTATAAGAGCCTTAGAATATATTAATCAGACTGGAGAACCTATATCTGTCCACAATGAACTGCAAAGAAAAAAAACATCTCCTTATAACTACAAATACTTTGTACTTAATAAAGAAAGATCAAAGCTTTATGAGTCCATAAATCATAGAGTAGATATTATGATAAATGCCGGTCTTATAGATGAGGTTAAACAGCTGTTAACCATGGGATATACTAAAGACATGGTATCCATGCAGGGTCTGGGCTATAAGGAAATCATTGATTATCTTGAAGGAAACAATAGCCTTGATGAGGCCATAGATAAATTAAAAAGAGACACAAGACACTATGCCAAAAGACAGCTTACTTGGTTTAAACGAGAAAAAGATATAATATGGGTAAATAAGGAAGATTATTCTGATGAAGCGGATATTATAGATTATCTAATAGAAAATGTGAATCTTTGAATTCCTAAAAGGCTTTGCAGTATTAAGGTGACCTAATAATATTATGTTAACTTTAGGATAAAAGTTGGATTTAGAATTTATATAAAATATGGGAGGGATTTATTTGTGTTTATTGAGGATTTGAATTTATTTTACAATGAAATGGGAATAGACTCTAAGCTAATTAGCTTGAGCAGGCATATAGAAGATATTCTTAAGGATAGGTTTAGTCATATAGACCAAATCGCTGAATATAATCAGCTTAAAATACTTAAGGCTATGCAGGACAACAAAGTCAGTGATGTTCATTTTGCTGCGACAACTGGATATGGATACGATGATATCGGCAGAGATACTTTGGAAAAAGTGTACGCCGATGTTTTTCATGCTGAGGATGCATTGGTAAGACCACAGCTAATCAGTGGAACTCATGCTCTGACAGTAGCACTAGCTGCTAATCTTAGACCGGGAGATGAGCTGTTTTCACCTGTTGGTAAGCCCTATGACACACTTGAAGGAGTAATAGGCATCAAAAAGACTAGGGGCTCTTTATCCGAATATGGAATAACATATAAGCAGGTCGATTTATTGCCTGACGGAAGCTTAGATTATGATAAAATCAAGGAGGCTATAGGTCCTAAGACAAAGATGGCCACTATACAGAGATCCAAAGGCTATGAGGACAGACCCACCTTATCAGTAGAGCAAATCGGCGACTTAATAAAGTTTTTAAAGGATATCAAGCCCGATATCATATGTATGGTTGATAACTGCTATGGAGAATTCGTAGAGCTTATAGAGCCAACCGATCTAGGAGCCGATCTATGTGTGGGTTCTCTTATTAAGAATCCTGGAGGAGGACTTGCTCCTATAGGAGGATATATTGTTGGAAAAACAGAATATGTAGAAAATGCTTCCTACAGACTTACAGCACCGGGTCTTGGTAAAGAGGTTGGCGCTACACTGGGTATAAATTCAAGCCTTTATCAAGGATTGTTCATGGCTCCTCAGGTTGTATCAGGAGCTTTAAAGGGAGCCATATATGCAGCAAGACTATATGAGCATTTTGGTTTTTCTGTACTTCCTGATGGTAGTGAGGATAGATATGATATAATTCAAGCTGTAACCCTTAACAGTCCTGAGGCTGTTATCGCATTTTGCGAGGGTATACAAGCTGCTGCTCCTGTAGATAGCTTTGTCACCCCGGTTCCTTGGCCTATGCCAGGCTATAATTGTGATGTAATAATGGCTGCCGGTGCCTTTATCCAGGGCTCATCCATAGAGCTTTCTGCAGATGCACCAATTAAGCCACCATATACCGTATTTTTTCAGGGAGGCCTTACATGGCATCATGCTAAATATGGTATACTAAGATCCCTACAAAGACTCTATGAAAAGAACCTACTCTCCACGAATAGGCAGATTAGTCCAAGATAAACATTATATTTATGTGACATTCTTTTTATGTCACAATAAAATATAGGGTTTAGATTGGATAAGGGCAAGGTATTTCTTACTGTATACAAAAAATCTTTATTGTGATAAAATTAAAGTAAGAATTTACATAATAAGTAGTGATATTTGTAAAGGAATAATGTTTGTAAAGGAGTAAAACAATGGCTAAGACATTAGGTAAAAATAAATGGGCTTTATTTCTTTTAATTCTCGCCGGTATAGTGGCGGGGAGCTTTATAGGACATATGCTTCGCAATGTCGATTTTTTATCCTGGTTAAACTATGGCATTGATTTTGCTTTTGGTGATATTGATGGTAGTAATGTCGTAAGCTTGGATTTGGGAGCACTTGTAGTCCATTTTGGCATTAGGATTAAGATAACAATAGCAAGTATTATTGGTGCAATTGCATCTATATTTATATATAAAAAGATATAGTTATAAGGTTAAATCGATTCAGCATTGCTGATAACTCCTCAAATGCCTTTGGCATTTTCGGTCGCGTTGCCTTATCTATGTAAGACATATTTAGTACAAGCAAGCTTGCACAAAAACCTGTCTTTCATGGAGCAATCAGCTTATTCGCGTAGATTTCTTGGAGAGAGAAAGAAGGAGGAATTCATGAGTACTAATCATTTAACTGTCAAGGAATTACCTGCGTCAGAACGTCCCTATGAAAAATGCGAGGCTTATGGCCCAGGGAGCCTATCAGATGCTGAATTGTTGGCAGTCATTCTTAGAACGGGTACAAAACGTCTAAGAGCAATCGACCTAGCAATTAAGGTTCTAAACTACTCGACTAATAATCCGGGACTTAAGGGCTTGAATTACTTGACTATAAAGGAGCTAACACAGATACCAGGCATCGGAAGAGTGAAAGCAATAGAGCTTCTATGTCTTACTGAAATAACTAAGAGGATGTCAAAGGAGATACATAAAGAACGCTTGAAATTTATTACTCCTGGAAGTATATCGGATTATTATATGCAGGATTTGCGTCACCTTTCCAGAGAACAAGTGCTTCTTTTAATGCTTGACTCCAAAAGCAGATTCATAAGGGATATGGTTATGTCCTCGGGTACAATTAATGCATCTATCATGCCTATTAGAGAGGTTCTGATTCAGGCCTTAAAAGAGGAGGCAGTGAATATTATACTGGTGCACAACCATCCAAGTGGAGACCCCTCACCAAGCTCAGAGGATATTCGCGTAACTAAAAGAATGAAAGAAGCCAGTAATTTAATTGGCTTAACACTTATGGATCATATTATAATTGGTGATAATAGATATATCAGCTTCAAAGAACAAGGGCTTCTATAATATTGCTCGGTTAAATATAAATTGTGACATCAAAGTGTGTATAGGAGGTACTAGAAGATGGCTTTAAGAGCATATGGAATTGATTTTGGGACAAGCACAATAAAGATTAGTAGAAAAGGACAGGGTATAGTAATGGACGAGCGTAATATGATAGCCATTGCTGACAGAAAAACAATTATTGCTACAGGTAACGAGGCATATGATATGTACGAAAAAGCACCTCCTAATATAGTGGTAACTCATCCAGTCAGAAGTGGTGTAATTGCAGATGTTGCTAATATGACTGCTCTTTTAGAGCATTTCATAAGAAAGCTTAGCGGTTCTAAAAAACCCAGTATAGCAGATTATATAGTAGCCACTCCATCTGATATTACCGAGGTGGAGCGACGATCCTTTTATGAGCTTATATCGAGATCAAATCTTAAGGTGGGACGGATAAAAATAGTTGATAAACCTATAGCAGATGCTCTTGGTGCAGACCTTGAAATTATGACTGCCAGAGGAGTGATGGTTGTTGATATAGGAGCTGATACAACTGAGGTGTCTATATTGTCCTTAGGGGGTATCGTATTAAGCAAACTAATCCCCATAGGAGGAAATAAACTAGATGAGGCTATCAAAGGAGTAGTAAAGAAAAAGCATAATCTATATATAGGTGATAAGACAGCTGAGAATATCAAGAAAAAGCTTGCTAGTGCCCTTCCTAATGTAGAGGCAGCTGTTAAGGTATATGGTAGGGATGTTGTTACCGGCCTTCCTGCCCTTATGGAGATTAATTCAAAAACTGTATATGAGGCTATTTCTGAGTATTTGTATTCCATAATAGATGCGATTCGAATTATACTCGAAAGAACTCCTCCTGAGATTTCTTCTGATATAATCGATGGCGGTATCTATGTTACAGGAGGATCCGCTAACATATTCGAGCTTGAGGGACTTATTTCAAAAGAAACTGGACTAAAAATAAACATCTGTGATGATCCGGCCAATACAGTAGCTAGGGGCTTAGGCAGAATTATGGATGAACAGCAGCTTTTTGGGCTTGCAGATTCTCTTAGACCAAAGAGTTTAATAGATTAGGGAGTCGTTATGAGACGTAGGAAAAAATTTTATTTCAATCCAAAGCATTGGCTTATCGTAGGTTTAGTTGTTTGTTTAGGCCTAATTATGATTTCATTTCGTTTTAGCCAGTATTTATATCCAGTTAGAAATGCGGTAGGTTCGGCAATCACCCCCATGCAAAAGGGAATTAATATAGTCGGGACTTATATATCCGACGGAGTTGCTAGCTTAAGAAGCATGAAGGAGCTTGCTCATGAGAACAAAAAATTAAATGATCAGGTCAGTGTTTTGTCATATGAGAATAAGCTTTTACTACAAAATAAGTATGAGCTGGATGAACTTAGGAACTTATACGAGCTTGATCAAAAATACTTGGATTACCCGAAGGTTGCTGCCCGTATTATAGATAAGGATACTAATAACTGGTACAATGTATTCACTATAGATAAAGGGACTAGAGATGGTCTGGCTATAGATATGAATGTACTTGCAGGCAACGGTCTAGTAGGTATTATAACGGAATGCTATTATAATCATTCAAAGGTTCGAGCCATCATAGATGATAAAAGTGCTGTTTGGGGCATGTTCTTAAAGACCTCTGACACCTGTGTGGTGCAAGGGGATCTAAAGCTTATTGAAGAGGGTAAGATTTATGTTGAATATATCAGCAAGGATGCTGAGATAGAGGAGGGCTATGAGATTATAACAGCCCATACCAGTCCGAAGTTTCTACAAGGTATATTAATCGGTTATGTTAGTGATATAACATTAGATTCTAATAATATGACTAAGACCGCTTATCTGACCCCTGTGGTGGACTTTGAACGACTAAATGAGGTTCTTATTATTACTGAGCTGAAGGAACCTTTACTGATGGAGTCTCCGGAAGATGATTCATTAATTGAATGAGAAAAGTAGGTATGCAATTTGAAACGTGCAATCATTTATTTCTTAGAAATTATCATATGCTTTGTTCTGCAAAGCTCTTTATATCAGTTTGTCAGCTTAGCAAGAGCCATGCCTAATCTGATTATTATCTTGATTGTATCCAATGCATATATGAGAGGACGGATGACAGGGATGGTTATCGGATTTTTTTCGGGACTATTGATTGACATCCTATTTGGCAATGTCATCGGTTTATATGCTATGCTTCTTCTGTTGATTGGATATGTTGTAGGCTTTGCCAATAAATTTTATTCCAGGGATGACTTTACGCTACCCTTGATTTTTATTGGATTGGCTAATTTTGTTTACCAATTCTTATATTATATATTTGAATTTTTGTTACGGGGTAAATTAAACTTTTTTTATTATTTTCGTAGATTGATTCTACCAGAAATAATATATACAGTAGCAGCTGCCATATTAATGTATAAGCTACTACATACCATAAATCATTGGCTAGACCGTAACGAATTCAAGGAGGATTAAGATGTTTGATATATTTCTAGACGGTTTAAAACGAATGATAAAATCTAGACTGTTTCCAATCGCCTTTATTTATGCGGTTTTATTTGGGGTGATAATTAATCGTCTATTCGTGCTGCAAATTGTAGAGGGTCCTACCCACGCGGAGGAATATGAATATAAGAATATAGAAAGCAGAGAAATCAAAAGCACTAGAGGTAATATCTATGACCGTAACGGTATGCTGCTTGCCTCAAACACACTTTCTTACTCGGTTGTCTTAGAGGATAGCTCTCTCGTTACCTCTAATAACCAAAGAAATGCTGTGGTCCACAGACTTATTCAGATAATAGAAAAAAATGGGGACACTCTTGATAATCCCTTTTATATTGTTCATAAGGGCAATGAAGAATTTGAATTTACTGTTTCAGGTGCTGCCCTTAACCGCTTCAAGAGGACCGTCTATGCATATGCTCTTGAGAATAATCAGCTTACAGAGGAACAAATTAATGCCACTGCATCGGATGTCTATGATTTTCTTAAAAATGGCACCAATATTTATCCTATGTTTGGCATTTCAGATGATTATACCATAGAAGAAACTCTGGGGATTATGAATGTTCGTTTTACATTATTTAACAATTATCCTAAGTTTATGCAGATAACAGTAGCTTCTCAGATATCAGAAGGGACGCTTGCTATGATTATGGAGAATACTGCAGACCTTCCCGGAGTTAAGATAAAGCATCAAACCAAACGTATTTATCATGATAGTCTATATTTTGCTCATATGCTTGGTTATACTGGACTTATTAATGCTGATGAGCTAGAAGGACTTAACACAGATAGGGAAGAAGATTATTACAATTCATCTGATATAATAGGTAAAACGGGGCTAGAAAAAGAGTTTGAAGCTTATCTTGGTGGTTTAAAGGGTACTGAACTTGTTACAGTAAATGAAAACAATAAAGTAGTAGATATTGTAGAGAGAAAGGAGCCTGTTGCAGGTAATGACATATATCTCACCATTGACGGTAACCTTCAAAAAGCTGCTTATCATATACTTGAAAAAAGGATTGCAGGTATTCTCTTGGAGCATTTGAAGCCCGATCTGGATTATGGTACCAAGGGAGAAAGTGCCAGTAAAATATATACACCTATCTATGAGGTGTATTATGCTTTGATAGATAATAATATTATTAATACCCAAAGATTATCAGCTCCTGATGCACAGGATATCGAAAAACAAGTATACTCTAAGTTTCAGGATGCAAGGACTCAGGTTTATTCTCGTCTTAGAACCCTATTAGAAGCAAATAATGAGATAAGCAACAATAAGGCTGATGATATGGAGGAATATCTTGATTATATATACCAGGTACTAACTGAGCAAGGTGTTATTCTTATAAATAATATTGATAAAAATGATAATACACTTCGCTCATATCTAAACAATAAAATACCATTAAGTAGCTTTCTCCAATATACTCTGGCAAATAATTATGTGGATCTTTCAAAGCTAGATGTAAATACTTATTTCAATTCTGAGGAACTATATCAGAAATTATTGGAGTACACCTGGGATGCTTTGGAGGATGATAGCACTTTTAATAAAAAGATATACCGTTATTTGGTGTTTTCGTATAAATTGTCAGGAACTGAAATTAGCCTTTTATTATTTGCTCAAGGTGTGCTAGAATATAATGAAGAGGATATTATAAAATTGGAGTCTGGTACTATATCGGCTTATAGGTTTATAGAAGACAAAATTCGCTCATTGGAAATCACTCCTGCAATGCTGGCACTGGAGCCTTGTAGTGGCTCAATTGTAATAAATGACGTAAATAACGGTGATGTGCTTGCTATGGTCACATATCCAAGCTATGATAACAATATGCTGGCCAATAAGATAGATGCTGATTTTTATAAATGGCT
>CAZODB010000041.1:0-2147 GCA_964578425.1 uncultured Herbinix sp. | reverse complement strand
TGCAACTATTACTTCTATGAAACCGGATATCGCTTAGGTATTGATGGTAACGGAGAATTCAATGAGCAACTGGGCCTAAGTCGTATCAAAAAATACGCTTCACTATTTGGCTTAGATACTAGATCTGGTGTTGAGGTAGGAGAGGCCATGCCCAATGTCTCGGACAAGGATACAGTACGTACCACTATCGGTCAAGGAACCAACCTATATACACCTGTTCAGCTATCTAGATATATCAGCACTATAGCTAATCGTGGTACCAATTATAATCTTACTCTGTTAAACAGAATAATTAATAAAGATGGTT
This sequence comes from uncultured Herbinix sp., assembly GCA_964578425.1. Lineage (GTDB taxonomy): Bacteria > Bacillota > Clostridia > Lachnospirales > Lachnospiraceae > Mobilitalea. The sequence goes on along the minus strand of CAZODB010000041.1, from coordinate 1,840 downwards.
CTATTATTCTGAAGAATGAAACAGACGTATATAATGATCTAACTGATATTAAGAGCTCTACCTGGGATAATGTACGTAAGGGTATGTACATGGTTGCTAATGAGCAAGGAGGTTCTGTATATGGGCTTTATGGTGATTTTGGAGTAACGGTAGCCGCCAAGACAGGTACCTCGCAGATAAGCCTTAGCAAACCGAATAACGCATTATTTGTGTCCTTTGCCCCCTATGAAAAGCCAGAAATCTCTGTAACCGTAGTTATACCCAACGGACATACCTCCGGCAATGCAGCTGAGACTGCCAGAGATATCTATCAGTTGTATTTTAATTTTGGAAGCAATGAAGAATTAGTATCTAATGAAGCAATCCTTCCTGAGAATGATATAGCTGCATTTTCAGATTAACATAATAACTATATAACTTTAGGAGATAAGAATGAAGTCTGATAATAATTCAGTGATGATTAAAGGTAATAAATATGGCATAATTGTCGTTCTAAGCCCTGATACCGATTTTGAAGAGCTAAAGAAGCAGATTACTGATAAGTTCAAAGAATCAAGTAAGTTTTTTGAAAATGCTAAAATGGCAATCAGCTTTGAGGGAAGAGTACTTTCTAATGAAGAACAACAGGATATTCTGGACATAATTGGGAATAATACTGATATGCAAATAGTCTGTGTTATAGATAATGATCCCAAGAAAGAAGAGCTCTTCAAAAAAACTCTCGAGGATAAGCTTATGGAGCTTGAGAATAATACAGGACAGTTCTATAAGGGTATCTTGCGTTCGGGTGCCTCTTTAGAGTTTGAAAATAGCGTAGTCATAATCGGTGATGTAAATAACGGAGCCAGAGTCGTATCCAAGGGAAACATTATAGTACTTGGTTCATTAAAGGGGAACGCCTTTGCCGGAGCAACCGGTAATACCAATTCCTTTGTAGTCGCCCTGGACATGAGACCAACACAGATAAGAATAGCCGATGTCATAGCCAGGTCTCCTGACAAACCGATAAAGGATGCTCTAAAGGAAGCAAAGATTGCCTTTTTAGAGGATAATAATATATATATTGAGCCACTCAATAAAAATGTGCTTAATGATATAAGGTTATAATACACTTGTATAAATACAAGCAGTAAACAAGCAGTAAGAATATTAAATCTGCTTGCTAAATAGATAAAATGTAATACAGGAGGCACTGCCCCAAAATGAACTGGAGGAAAAGATATGGGAGAAGTAATAGTTGTTACATCGGGAAAGGGTGGCGTTGGTAAAACAACAACCACTGCTAATGTTGGCACTGGGTTAGCAATGCTTGAAAAAAAGGTTGTTTTAATTGACACAGATATAGGCCTTAGAAATCTTGATGTTGTCATGGGACTTGAGAACCGAATAGTATATAACCTGGTGGATGTCATTGAAGGAAATTGCCGGATTCGCAATGCCTTAATTAAGGACAAGCGTTATCCAAACCTTTATTTATTACCATCTGCTCAGACTAGGGACAAGAACTCAGTTACACCTGAACAGATGAGAAAGCTAGCTGATGAGCTTAGAGAAGAATTTGATTACATATTGATGGATTGTCCTGCAGGCATAGAGCAAGGATTTCAGAATGCCATAGCTGGAGCCACCAAGGCATTAGTAGTTACTACCCCTGAAGTTTCAGCCGTCAGGGATGCTGACCGTATTATTGGATTATTGGAAGCCAATGAAATGAAGGAAACATATTTGGTTGTCAATAGATTACGTATGGATATGGTAAAACGTGGTGACATGATGTCAAGTGAAGATGTTATGGAGATATTAGCTGTAGACTTGATCGGTGTAGTTCCTGATGACGAGA
>CAZODB010000040.1:7083-14360 GCA_964578425.1 uncultured Herbinix sp. | reverse complement strand
CAACCGGCATGTCTGAAGTGTTGGCAATCAGTACTGTTCTCTCCATCAGAGATTTTCCTGTCTTAGGATCCTTTAACTCGGGGAATTCGTTAAGAACGTCTGTCATCTCATTTCCTCGTTCTCCACATCCGATGTATACAACAATATCGGCCTCTGCCCATTTAGCCAGCTGATGCTGAACAACGGTTTTGCCGCTTCCGAATGGTCCAGGGATAGCAGCCACACCGCCCTTGGCAATGGGAAAAAGCGTATCAATAATTCTTTGTCCAGTAATCATTGGCTTATCAGGAGATAATTTCTGCTTATAGGGCCTACCCTGACGAACAGGCCATTTCTGCATTAATGTAAGTTTCTCTTCTGTCTTATCATTTTTTTCAAGTATAGCGATGGTATCTAGAACAGTATAATCACCTTCTGTTATGGAGGTGATTTTTCCCTTCATTCCGTTTGGAATCATAATCTTCTGAACTACAATATCGGTTTCCTTAACGGTTCCAATGATATCTCCTGCTTCCACATCTGCTCCGACTGAAACAGTCGGTACAAAATGCCATTTCGCTTCTCTATTAAGAGAGGGTATCTCGACGCCACGCTTTAGATTAGTTCCGGTCGCTTCCATAATGTCAACTAAGGGGCGTTGGATTCCGTCAAATATACCTCCTATAAGGCCAGGGCCTAATTCGACACTCAGGGGTTTACCGGTAGATTCCACAGGCTCACCCGGTCCAAGTCCAGATGTTTCTTCGTAAACCTGGATGGATGCCTGGTCGCCATGAATTTCTATAATTTCACCGATAAGACGCTGCTTACTTACCCTTACAAGGTCAAACATATTGGCATCCCGCATACCCTCTGCGATAACCAAAGGACCGGCTACTTTCTTAATGGTGCCATTGCTCATTTTATTCACCTGCTTTACATAATTGATTTGATTTAACATAATTATTAATCATTATTAAATATAATATCAGAGCCTACTGCACGCTCTACAGATTTCTTAACATTTCTCATTCCCTTTCCAGTATTATCCGATACCCCGGGAATTGGTATAATCGCTGGAAGCTGTGAGGATAAATAATAATCTATCTCGGATTCCAGCTTTGCCTGGAGACTTTCTGTAATGTATATTACCGCATATTGTCCCTTGGCCAATTCCTTCAGTTTTTTTGACGCTTCCGTAGCATTATCCACCGGAAAGGTATCCAGGCCAATCGCTGCAAATCCATATATACTGTCACGATCACCTAAAACTGCAACCCTATACATACATTTCCCTCAATCTTTCCCGAATTATATCATCCGATATATCATTTCTCTTGCCTGATAGAAGAATCCTAACTGTCTTAATTTCATTTTCCCGGGCTAAGAGATAAGCGGCAAGGGGTGACAGTGTAAAAGGATTGTACTTCTGTGGTCGAATATATTCAATTATCCTATTATCACACCAGCGTTCAAATGCCTGTGAGGAATCCTTAAGTGCTGGTAGGCCCTCTGCATAATCTGTGGTAGACAAATAAGTATATATAGCGTCCATTCCATCTATAACAGCTTCTACAAGCTTAGTCTTATCCAGACTTTCACATATAGAAAGTGCTCTCTGTAAAAACTCCGCATCCTTACCTGTTTTAAGGCTTCTGATAGCTATGTTTATATTAGCCGCAGCAACCTTTAGCTCCACATAGTGTGAAATAAGTTCGTTACCTGAGACCTTGCCATGAGCATATATACTATCAAGTGCAGCTTTATCAAGCACAATATCACAAAGCTGGCTGTCACCGGTACGAAGCTGTATCTGATAAGCCTCCTCGGCAACCTCTCTCATATGCTCAGGAAGAGATGAAAAATCATGCTCGGTAACCGACTTAATTATTACCTCTGGATCAATGGTACTGTTTGATAAATATATATTTGAATGATTTGTATCCTTATATACTTGCTTAATAGCGGCCTTGAGATTGTGATAATCATTTCCATACAAAAATGTATGAAAAAAAGATATATCCTTTACCAACTCTTTCAAAAGTTCCCAAGTCTTCTCTATTTCAGTAGATAAGATCTGTTCTGCGGTTTGTTCGCCTTCCTTACCCCAGCCTTTATCAGATAGATAGCTTAGGCATTCCTTCTCACTTTTGCAGTTCATCAGCTGTTCAATATCTGTCTTTCCAAACAAAGCCATCTCTTTAAAACGTACACGTGCAACTGCATTAACAAATTGCTTGTCAGTCATATCACTGTTAGCTGATATTGACAAGTTCTCATCCGTGCTATCTGAAAGAATATTTTTAATGTTTGAGAAACGCATTTTAATTTTATCGTTTGAAAAAAGCATTCTATTTTTCAAACCATCACCTACTTTCCGGTCCTTCTATTCGAATAAAAATGCATTTACTTTATCCTGTAGCTCTTCCTTTGCATCACTAAATAATGCATCAAATGAACAATTTTCCTCTATGTTACCATATACAAGTATAAAACCACCGTCAACCTTGGCACTCTCATTAGATATTTTAAGGGATGCGTTCTTGATATCCTTTATTGCCTCATTTAAGCGCTTCTCATATTTCTTAGGCAAGCGATCTAAATCGGATTGTGAAAACAAAATTATACCTGGTTGATTATGGGCATGCTTCTTTACGATTTGAAGGATTATATCAAAATAATCAGTATCCGGAAGACTGGTAAGCTTATTTTCAGCTTTTAGTATGATCTCATTAATCATCTTCTGCTTTGCGTCTAAAAGCATCTGCCTCTTAATAAGGCTAGCACCAGATTCTGCCCGATTTAAAATGGCTTTTATTTCGGACGTGGGCTTTTCGGCAATATCAGCTGCACTCTGTTTGGCTTCTTCCTTAGCTAACGAAAGAAATTGATTCGCTTCTTCATTGGCTTCTGAAATAATCTTATCTGCATTCGCCTGAGATTCTGCTTCAATTACCTTAATTATCTTTTCTAATCCAGTCATCTAAACCTCCATCTGCCGCTTCAGCGACAAATAATACTTTCAAAACTTTCTGTATTTTTATATATTTATTCCGCCTACTCCGCTCACTGCCAATATAGATATAAGAACCGCTAAAATAGCATATGTCTCAACCATTGCAGGGAAAATCATTGCTTTACCGAATTGGTCAGGCCTCTTTGCGAGAACTCCCATACTTGCTATTGCAGCATTAGACTGTCTGATAGCTGAGGTATAGCCTACTATAACCATAGGCATGCATGATGCAAGATAAAGTAAACCTTTTACAAATGATATGTCTCCACTGCCGCCTAGTACACCAATTTGTGAAAAGGTTATAAAGGCGATTATTAATCCGTAAATACCCTGTGTACCGGGGAGAAGCTGCAGAATAAGAACCTTACCGAAGAGAGAAGGATCCTCTGTAATTACACCAGCGCCGGCGACGCCTCCCTTACTTACTGCCTTGGCAGAGGCAATTCCTGGAACTAAAGCAGCCAATGCTGCACCAATAACTGCTAATACAATACCATAATCATTTAACATTTTCATAAGACGTATTCTCCTTGATTTTATAATATTTTGTATGGATACTAAAGGGCTTAAATATCTTTCCTCCACCCTCATAAAACTTACCAAAGAACTCCACATACTGGAGACGATTTGTGTGTACATATGCTCCAAGCGCATTGATAGCTAGGTTTAAACCATGTCCTAACAAGACTATAATAATAAAAAATACCGGGCCTAATACTCCCCCTGCCGTCATGGCTGCCATCTGATTTACAACGGTTCCGATTATTCCTGTCGCAAGTCCCAGAGCAAGTAGACGAGAATAGGATAAAATATCACTAAGATAACCTGATAAACCATATAAGGCATATATGCCCTTTAAAAAGCGTTTGAAGGGGTTCTTAGACTCCCTACCATTGGTAAGTATTATTCCTAGAGCCGACACTCCAAAGGCTATACCTGCTACATCAACAGCCTTATCCGATAGGTTAGGATTAACACCTAATATATCTGTAACTATATTCATTGACAAGAGAAGAACCACACCGCATATCAATAGGACATACCAAAATACAACATCATATACAATTCCCTTGTAGTCCTTTTGCTTTGCCATTTGATATCCCTTCATAGCTAGTCCGGCTAATAGATGTACTATGCCGATTGCCATTGAGAATGTCAACATAAGCATAGGCTTTTCAACCGGATAGAACCACACCGGAGGAATTATCGGTAAATTCGTTACACCAAAAAATGTATTTGCAACAACATCAAAAATATCACCAAAATAGCTAGAAAACATTATACCCCAGAATATGGTGGCAATACCACAGAACATATACATCTTCAAGGTATTTCTCATGGGTTTTTCCATGGTATTTCTGAATTTGTATAATGCAAAGGCACATGCTAAAGCTATTAATAAACCATAACCCGCATCGGACAACATCAATCCAAATAAAGCATAATAGAATATTGACATAACCGTAGTAGGATCAGCCTCTCCCTTACCAGGTGGACTATAGGAATTAACAACACCCTCTAGGGGTTCGCTAAATCCATTGTTTTTATATAGAATCGGTACGTCATCTCTCTTCTTAGGTTCATCAAACTCCACAACCGACTCAAATTTGCTTATAAGCTCATCCTCTAAGGCTTTACTATCCTTTTCGGTGATAAATCCAGTAATAATAAATACATTCTTTGATTGAAGAAGTGTTCCTAGTATCTCGTACTTCTCTAATCTCATGGTGTCGTAATCTTGCAAAAACTTTAGATCATTACGAACTTTGTCATAGGATTCCATCTCAGATATAGAAGCTACTATGGAATTCTTTGTTTTCTCAATCTGCTTCTCTAATAGCTCTAATTGTTCTGCCGGTGATATATCTATTGACAGAGATGGAAGTGTAAAATTCATTTCACGTAAAATTTCATAAACCTTATCCTTGTTATTATTTGGACACAATATAAATATACAGGTCTGCTCCTTACTGGAACTTATAATATCCACATCAAGAGGCATATAAAGTGCCAGCCTTTCGTATATTTCCTCCAATGTATAAGGTTTTGGTAAAGCACCAATAAACACAGTTGTTTGTTTTGTCCCTTTATAATTCAGTGGTATATCTAGGTTTATCCACGGTGTTAAAATATCAATCTGAGTTTGAATCTTTAATACTTCAGCTTTCATCTCAGCAATATTTTTCGACAGTTCTAATATTCGCTTTGCAGTATTAACTGTGGGCTTATATTTTTCCTTAAATGAATCATATACCTCCACAGGCAACTCTTTTCTGCCTGCTAAAGACGAAAGTAATGAATTATCTTCATTTACATAGTTGTTCAGGGTACTTAAGCTTTCGGCTGCTATGGATATGTTTTTTTCTAAAATTTGCTCGGCGGCTGAAAAATCCGATTTAGTAAAAACCTTATCTTCTTTTAACATACTTCTTACTTCTACTACTCCGCGTCGCTGTAACAGCTCCAAAACATGCTTTCTGTCCTTCTTCAAGGCATAAATATAAATCCGCCGCATTTGCAGCAATGCCATAACCAATACACCTCCTTTGCCTCATTTTCAAGTATATTTCTTATGTCATATGACATTGGAGATAACCAAGTCTATTGCAGCTTGTTCCTTAGCCTTTGTAATTGCTATAAGAAGCTCCACTTCTTTTTCAGCTTCTTTTTTTGCTTCCTCCAATATATGATTGCTACGGCGTACAGCTTCCTTAATTTCATTCTCTGCATTTTTTTGCGCTTCATTCATCATAGAATTTGATAATTCCTTAGCTTTACTTTCTGCCTCTGAAATTATTGTTTCTCTTTTTACCTGAGCATCCTTAACCATCTTTTCTGCAGTCATTTCTGCTTTACGGACAGCTTGTACTGTTTCTTTTGCCATTAACTCACCTCACTATTCGATTTTAGACAAAATTATCGCCTTATGTATTATATCCCATATATATTTTTTATTCAACAGATTATAGCTATTCTTTTAATTATTATTATATGTTTTTACCAAATTTAATACATGATATGATTAAATATTTTAACATTATTGACAAAATAATAACAATCACAACCGACATCACATAAAGCCTGCTTTTACGAACCAATAAATTTCATTCAAAAAAGCCATCCATATAGACTTCATGAACAGCTTTTTTTGAAAAATAGTGCAATATTTCCGATGCCACTCATCAAACTCTCCCCAGTTTTTTGAGGGCTTCGGAACTTGCTATGAGGAAAAATATAGATACCTGCCATTTTATTCTTGAAAATGATAATATGTTAAAACTCCCCTACATCGTTTCACATATGAATTTACATCATAAAATGACTGGAAAATCTCTTCTTATATTCTCTTTACAGATTCACCATATAGAAGCTTTCCTTCTACCACGACTCTCTCGACAACATTAGCCTTTGGATTCTCAATTAAAGAAATAAGTTTTTTTGCGGCCAATTTGCCTAAAGCTTTAGTATCCTGCTGTAAAGTAGTAAGCTTTGGGTCAAGCACCTGTGATAGCAACACTCCGTCATAACCTGCAATCGATATATCATCCGGTATAGAAAGGCCAAAATCCTTTATTGCATTTGCCCCACCTATACAGGAGAAATCATCTGGAAAAACAATACAAGTAGGACGGTTTTTTAATGACAACAATTCCTTCGTAATACCATATGTAGTATCAGCATCATGATATATGCCAACTCTTACATATTCGTCAGGAATATCAATATTAAACTCGCTTAGAGCTTTATAAAAGCTTCCCACACGGTTTTGAGTAACTGAAGAATCCGCTCCATGAATATAGGCTATTTTTCTGTGTCCCATCTCATAGATATATGTAATTAAGTCTCTTATACCCTTTACATTGTCAGATATTATTGCAGACCTGTTATTAAAAATATGATCGATAGTTATTACTGGTAAATCACTATTGATAAGCTCTAGGACTTCAGGGTCAGAAAAGTTTATACATGCTATAACTACACCATCGACGCCCCTGTACCTACTGTGTTCATAATAAGACATCTTTCTTGGTCCTATATGCTTATTAATAAATGTTATATCATAACCATTCTTCTCAGCTTCTACCTTGAAGCTATCCAAAACATTCGCAAAGTATTCATGGGTTAATCCACTCTGTGCATCATCGACAAAAAGTACACCAATATTATATGTTCGATTTGTTTTTAGTGCTCTGGCAAAGGAATTCGGATAATACCCCATCTCTTTCGCCACATTATTTATATTTTTTTTTGTAGCCTCAGAAATATCACTGTGATTATTTAA
>CAZODB010000040.1:1617-6983 GCA_964578425.1 uncultured Herbinix sp. | reverse complement strand
TTTTATATGTATAATATAGTTTTTATTAGACATAATAATTCTCAGATACGGACAAATGTTTATCAGCATCATGTGTAACTAGAACTAAAGAGCATATCCGTATCTAAAAATAGAGAGTAACATTTGTAATTTAGTCTCAGAATTACAAAAGAGGTCTAGCTTAGAAAATGAGGTGGTTGCATTGGACAGTCTAGTTTATACAAACGAGGCATTATGTTTTCAATCTCCCGAGCAGGAATACTGACCTGAATTGGTATAAGTTCTTGTATTCTCATAATCACGGTTATACCAACAACTGAACATTTGAGACAGCAGATGATAGACAGCAGGGATTAATATCCCTGCTGTCTATCTTTTATAACACATTCATCTAGTCACAATATTTAGTAAATAGCCTAAAGGCCATCTTATTTATTAAGATTTATGTTTTTTATATCATGTCCTGAAGGTGTCTGGAAAATCATTAGGCCAAATTCTCTTGCTATAGAAAAGACATGGTCAAATATATCAGCTTGTACTCCTTCATAATTAACCCAGGCTGTATCTCGTGTAAAAGCATATATTTCCAAGGGAATACCATTCTCACCTGAAGGAAGCTGGCGGATCATCATTATCTTATCTTGATCTATTCCAGGATGGTTTTCTATATAGTTTTGTAGGTATGCTCTAAAGGTTCCGAGATTAGTCATACGTCTTCCATTTATCTTCTGATCAACATCTATATTGTTTATAGTATTATAATCTTCAAGCTCTTTCTCTTTCTCAGTGATATAATCCTTAAGATAATGTATTTTTTTATACTTATCAACCATTTCCTGCGAACAAAAATCTATGCTATTGACATCTATATATATTGATCTTTTTATTCTTCTACCTCCAAACTGAAACATTCCTCTCCAGTTCTTAAACGAATCAGAAATAAGTGCATAGGCAGGTATGGTAACATATGTTTTGTCCCAGTTTTGAACCTTGACAGTATTTAGGGTTATATCCATTACATCACCATCCGCTCCATATTTTGGCATTTCAATCCAATCACCAATTCTTAGCATATCATTCGAGGTAAGCATAATACCTGCAATAAATCCCAGTATAGAATCCTTAAATACAAATGAAAATACCGCAGCCAATGCACCTATACTACTAAGAAGAACTATAGGGCTCTTGTCTAAAAGTATAGCGATAATAATGATTCCTATAACAATTAGCACAACTATCTTCACCACCTGTAGAAGACCCTTAATCGGTCTTACCTTTGATATAGGTTTAGTACGATATATGTCATCAATTGAATCCAAGAGAGAACTCATTACAAAGGCCAATATTATAAATATATATATTACAGCCAGTCGTCTTAAAATTTTAGATAAATCCGGATTCTCGTAAACATCTGTTAAGATGTAGAATAATATACCCGGTACCATGAGAATAGCTCTGTGAATAACCTTGCGTTCTAGTAATACATCGTCCCAAGCCAGCTTATTTCTTTTTATTATTTTAGTTATTGTACGTAATATCACCTTTTTTAGTATAATATGAACTAAAATACAGACAATAAATATAGCTAGAGTAATTGCAAGTGTGACCAATGCACTAGCCACTTCACCCTTTGCTCCCATATCCTCAATGTAGTTGCTAAATAAATCCCTCATATCTTTTGAAGCCTCCCATAATATTATCTTCATACATAATGTCCTTATATTCGATTTATACATATTGTCTCTGTTATCGTATAATTTTGCAAGTCTATTATCAGAATTTCTTATTTATTTCTAATGCAAAGGCAAAATATTATTGATATAATCTATTGCATATAGAGAATTTAATTAAATAATAGTAAAGAGGTGTAATTATGTGGTTCATTAAATCGAAGGATGAAGTACTAAATGAGCTTAAAGTCGATCCTAGAATCGGATTATCTAAGGATGAAGCAAAAAAAAGACTTGAGCAATATGGCATGAACAAACTAAAGAGCAAGCCTAAGAAAAGCATATTTGCTCTATTTTTATCACAGCTAAAGGATATGCTTATATATGTTCTTCTAGGAGCTGCAGCTATCACTATAGTCATTGGCGAGTATTCAGACGCCATTATTATTCTTTTAGTTATAATATTAAACGCTGCAATAGGTGTAGTCCAAGAATTCAAGGCAGAAAGAGCCATAGAATCCCTGCAAAAGCTGACTACTCCTAAATCTTTAGTTAGAAGAAGTGGTGAGACTATCGAGATTAATTCATATGAGGTTGTGCCTGGAGACATCATAATACTTGATGCTGGACGGTTTATATCTGCAGATATACGACTTATAGAATCTGCAAACTTACAAATCGAGGAATCCGCTCTTACAGGTGAATCTGTTCCTACTTACAAGGATGCATCCATGGTTATATCAGATTCCAAAACATCATTAGGAGATATGGCAAATATGGCCTTTATGTCTACTCTCGTAACCTACGGCAGAGGAGAAGGTGTTGTCGTTGCAACTGCCATGGATACAGAAATAGGTAAGATTGCAAAAATTCTTGATGATGATACAAATGAAATGACCCCTCTTCAAAGAAGACTAGATGAACTAGGGCGTATTCTTGGATTTCTAGCAATAGGTATCTGCATATTAATTTTTGTTATAGCATTATTTCAAAAAAGAGATGTTATGGAGATGTTTCTTACAGCCATAAGTCTTGCTGTAGCTGCCATTCCCGAAGGTCTTGCAGCCATAGTAGCTATAGTCCTGGCTTTAGGAGTAACCCGGATGTCCAAAATAAACGCCATAGTAAAAAAACTTCCTGCTGTAGAAACATTGGGTTCAGTAAATATCATCTGTTCAGATAAGACAGGTACTCTTACACAGAATAAGATGACAGTTGTAAAGCATTATACTCATGGCCTACTATCGGATGTCGGCCAATCGTCATCCAATCTAACTGCCAACCGCGATGAGACCCAGCTGATAAAAACACTTGTATTATGTTCTGATGCTACTTACGACAATGAACAAGGAACAGGTGACCCAACCGAAATAGCTCTTATAATTCTTGGTAACAAATATAAAATGTACAAGGACTTATTAAACAAGGAGCATAAAAGAGTCTCAGAATTCCCTTTTGATTCAGATAGAAAGCTAATGTCCACCCTTAATAAAGAGGGTGAGGGCTATAGGGTAAATACTAAAGGAGCTATTGATAACCTATTAAGGATATGTACTAGTGCATTGGTTGACGGTGAGATTGTGCCCTTAACCGAGGAAATGAAGGAGGATTATCTTAGGGTAACAGAGGAAATGTCAGACACTGCTCTTCGCGTACTTGGAGCTGCTTATAAAGAATGCTCCAGAATTATTGAAGCGAATGAAATGGAAAAGGATTTGATTATTATCGGTCTTGTAGGTATGATTGACCCTCCTAGGCTAGAGGTCAAGGATTCCATTCGTGAAGCCAAAAACGCTGGCATTAGACCTATTATGATAACCGGTGACCATAAAAACACCGCTCTTGCTATTGCAAAGGAGTTAGAAATTGCTGACAGCTTAGAGCAAAGCATAACAGGGGCCGAAATAGATAATATGTCGGATGATGACTTTACAAATCATATTAATGATTATAGAGTATTTGCCAGAGTTTCTCCTGAGCATAAGGTTAAAATCGTTAGGGCCTTTAAGGCTCAGGGCAATATTGTATCCATGACAGGTGATGGTGTCAATGATGCACCTTCATTAAAATATGCAGATATCGGGGTCGCAATGGGAATAACCGGTACAGATGTCGCAAAAGGGGCAAGCGATATGATTCTAACGGATGATAATTTTACAACAATAGTCCATGCCATCGAGGAAGGCAGAAATATATATAATAATATTAAAAAGGCTGTTATTTTCCTACTTTCCTGCAATCTAGGTGAGGTTATAGCCATCTTTGTCGCCTTACTTCTTAATTGGCCTGTACCCCTGCTTGCCACCCATCTGCTATGGATAAACCTAATTACTGACTCTCTTCCTGCCATCTCATTAGGTGTTGATCCTGGGGATCATGATGTTATGAGGCAAAAACCAAGAAATCCGAAAAAAAGCTTCTTTGCGGAAGGAGCCGGTATTCGTGTGGTTTTAGGCGGTGCCCTGATTGGTTTACTGACCCTTGTCGCCTTTTATTATGGTTTATGGGAGCATGATTATCCTCTTGGTGAAATTGTTAATTTGGAGAACCCGAATTATAATAGTGCCTTAACCTATGCCAGAACAATGGCCTTTGTTGTATTAGCTGCTTCTCAGCTCTTCTACTCTTTATCAATGCGAAGTGCGACAAAATCTATTTTTCAAGTGGGTCTATTCAAGAATAAATACCTTATTGGAGCAATTATTACGGGGTTTGCGCTTCAATTACTTGTAATCTCAGTTCCTGGACTCGCAAAAGCATTTCAGGTGCAGAATTTATCCTTAAAGGATTGGGGATTGGTAATCCTCTTTGCCCTTATACCTTTATTAGTAAATGAAATTATAAAGTTTTTCATACGCATGTCTGAGAAGAAATGACTCTTATCAACTCATAATAGCTTAATCGGAAGTAGTACTCATAGAGTACACTTCCGATTATAATGTAAAAGATACAATTTCTTAGGCAATTTGGTATTTCTTCCTATAGGCCCGATATTGTGATAGTCTACCCTCATATACGGATACTAGATAAGGATTAACCCTTATATCTCTTGGTTTCACCAGGGCATAGTTTTTTTTGAATATATATATACCGCTCTGTTCTAGCACATAAGCAACAAACTGCGAGCAGAAATATCTTTGTTTTGAACGTATAGGAATATTAAAGGCGGCTCCTATCAATCCTAAATAATTATAAGAGTAGGAGTTTTTATTATCATCAAAAAACACTATTTCTCTTCTTAGATTAAGATACTGCTGCTCTGTTATTCGAAGACGAAAGACGCTGCATGTAGTTGTGTCAAATCGAGCGAATACACCCTTATCAATGTACTCTCTTATAAACCCTGCATTAAAAGGATTATGTATGCCTTTCCTTGCAAAGCTATACATTTCCTCCAAATCCTCATCAAATGCTATTGAGGCATGAGCATAAGGCTCATGGGTACATAACCTAATTGCCCTAGCAGGATAGGTCCTCGTCTGGGTTAATACTATGTACACATTAATCATATTATTTACTTTTGTATTTAAAATGTGACTTTCTATCATCTTATAACTAGCCATAATAATCCCTACTTTATAATTCATTTATCTTGTTTTTATAATGTTTACACTTTCTTAATATCTAAAAACATTATATTACATTGACATAAAATAATCAACCATAACCAAGGGGATGATGACCTCTTTATAATCCTCTTTATAATCCTCTTTATAA
>CAZODB010000040.1:0-1517 GCA_964578425.1 uncultured Herbinix sp. | reverse complement strand
CCTCTTTATAATCCTCTTTATAATCCTCTTTATAAACCGGATACTTATAAACCACTTATAAACCACCTATAAACCTTCAGATATTTCTTTAAGAAATATCTCTGCTAAAACAGGATCAAATTGAGTTCCAGCGTTCATTTTTATTTCGTCCAATGCTTTATCCTTCGATAGTGCTTTACGATATGGCCTATCAGAAGTCATAGCGTCATAAGCATCAGCTATGGATAATATTCTTGCTAGCAATGGTATCTCCTCTCCCTTTCGCCCATAAGGATACCCGCTCCCGTCCCATCTCTCATGATGATTTAAAATATAATCTGCAATTGGCTTTAACTCAGGTGTAGACATGGCTATACGATAACCTACCTCGGGATGCCTTCTCATTTCCTTCCACTCATCATCATCTAGCTTACCAGGTTTATTAAGTATATTATCCGATATTCCAATTTTACCTATATCGTGAAGTGTAGATAAAAGTTCCAGCTCAGTAAGCTGTTCATTAACAAGATTTAACCTCATTCCAAATGCTCTAGATATCCCTATTAACCTAAGTGCATGATCCTCTGTTTCTTGACTTTTCTCGTGTAATGTACTCTTCATTGAGGATATTATAGCACTATGTAAGCTCTTGCTTTGAAGAAGTTTTTGACGAAACATACTATCTTCAGCCATCTTTATTACTTCATTTATCGTATTAGAATTATCGTTCTTTATAGCAAGACCTAATGAAAAGCTTAAGTGATATTCGTTTCTATCTGCCGAGAAATTCTCACATTGATTACTAATATCAGATAGTATTTTATTAGCCTCATCATAAGTGGTGTTAGGCATAAGAATACTAAATTCATCTCCACCAATTCTTGCCAATACATCATTTTCTCTGATAAATGATTTCAATATGTCTGATATATTTCGAATCATCTTATCTCCTACTACATGACCCAGTGCCGAATTAATTATCTTTAATCCGTTAATATCACCTACAATAATTGACAAGGGGTAATACTCTTCCTTATCTAAATTATATTTAATATTTTCAAAGTATCTTCTGTTATATAGGCCTGTCATGACATCATGATATGTATAATAAAGCATTTCTTCTTCTCTGTTTTTTTGTAATGAGATATCTAAAATCAACCCCTCAATTTTAATTAATAATGCTCTATTATTCTTTATTATAAAAAAGCTTGATATAAAGAGCATTAGAAGCAGGATAAAGTTTATAACAAATTGAATTATATTAACAAGATTTGTTGTTCTATTGCCAATAAAAAAAAACAATCCATTACTTATGACAATTAAGGCAAATAAAAGATATATAGTAATGTGAATTTTCTTATTTGATGCATCCATGTGTATCACTCCAGTCTATCATCACCGTGTACATACCCGACTAGTAATCATTTGTTAGTAAAATAATAAAGCTATACTGTCTAATCTTGTAATTCCATAATGAATTAATGTTTGTTAAGATTATAACATAAATTACCAAGGCATTCAACATTATTCCACAATAT
>CAZODB010000039.1:11789-14432 GCA_964578425.1 uncultured Herbinix sp. | reverse complement strand
GCGAAGGTAGCGAAAGCGTGCCTGCGATGGTTTGTTAAAGAGCACAAGATCATAACGTAAAGTAGAGTTTCGCAATTATCCATAATAGTGCAATAGGATTAGATTACTTTAAAACCTTCACTTATGGCTTTTTCTCTTATGAAGGATGAAGCCTCCAAATATTCCTCATGGGTATTAAGATGCTCCACGAATACAGGGATGTCCTCTCCAAGCTTATTAATTAAAGTAAGAATCCTTCTATAATTAAGCTTGCCTTTCCCTGGCATAACCTCTTTTATAACACATGGATATGCCTTCTCCATGATAGCGTCTTTTACATGGATGCTTTTTGTGTAAGGGCCTAGCTTGCTAAAGCATTCCTCTATAAACTCATCACTTTTTAAGAAGCGTATAGGACTGTTAATCATGTTGGTGAAATCCAGATGTACACCAAAGGCTTTACGATTAATATCCTTAATAAGCTTAAGATAAGTATCCGGTGAATCCGGTAACATCCATGGCATAGGCTCTAATGTGTAAAATGTATGCTTTGGATCTACGCTGTCTATTATATCCCGAGTAGTATCTACTATAAGTGTATATACATCCTCGTCATAGTTCTCCTTATAAAATCCATCCCATATATCTCCTCTAGAGCCAGTGATATTTACACAGCAATTAGCTTGAAGCTCATCAGCCAGTGCAAGACGCTCCTTACAATACTCTATATTTCTATCTGCCTCAGTACTATCTAGAGATATGGGATTTCTCCATACTCCCACTTCACCAATCGTTATATTGTTGTCCCTGGCACAGTCCATATAAGCCTTCTTTTCTTCATGACTTGCATCAGCTCCTATGGGAGCATGTACTGTGCTATAATTCAACTCCTTAACCCGAAGCAACCATTCTGCTGGGCTTTGATAAGGCTTTTTTATTTCTCCTCCAATTCTCATGGGCACCTCCAAAATAAGTTTAATATTTTAAGCTATTACAAGACAGTATTCAAGCAAATAGCTTAAATCTATTAGCCAATATTATGTATATGATAATAAATAAGTGCTAAACATTTCACTTTATTAATAATCACTTTCATTATATCATATTAAATGATATTATTAACTAATAATAATCAGTAATAAAAATATATTATTATAAAGTAGCTTAGAAATAATCCATAAGCTTTATATGATTAGGCAATGAAACTGAAAGGGAATAATCATGGACTTAATAACACAGATGCTCCTAGGCTTTTGCGTCGCAACAGATGCATTTGCAGTGTCTATCACCAATGGAATGTGCAGCCACAAAATTACAAAAGGTAACATATTAGCCACCGCTCTCACCTTTGGAGCCTTCCAAGGTATAATGCCTATACTTGGATTTATTCTGGGCAATAGATTTACTGAATTAATATCCAAATATCAGCATTTTGTTGCTCTATTCTTAATTGGTGCTATTGGTCTTAATATGATTGTGGATGCCATCAAGGAGCAAAAGCAACCTGAAGATACATGCCATACGAAGAATGTATTTACGACCAAGAACCTAATTATTCAAGGCATTGCCACCAGTATAGATGCCTTGGCAGTAGGAGTAAGCTTGGCTGCCATTAATGCCAGTATAGGCACCACCTCACTTATTATAGCTGTCATTACCTTCATATGCTGTGCTCTCGGGGTTTATATTGGACGCAAATTCGGTGCTCTGTTAGGCATAAGAGCAAAATTTGGTGGTGGAATTCTTCTAGTACTTATTGGAGTCAAAATATTCCTAGAAAATATAATATAGTAGAACATTTACAAGAATGGATGAAGATGAAAATATGAAAACACTTTATATCTCAGATTTGGATGGAACACTACTACAACCTAATGCCATGCTTTCTAAAAGAACAGTCAGGATACTTAATAACTTGATGAGTCAAGGAATCTTGTTTACTGCAGCAACTGCAAGAAGCATCGCATCTGTCAAGTATATACTTAAGAATCTTGAGCTTACCCTACCAATCATATTAATGAATGGTGTCTGCATCTATGATCCTGTTAAAAAGGATTATATTAGTATTGAAACCCTCAGCAAAAAAGATGCAGGTATATTAATATCAATGATAGAGGATAATCATTTAAAGGGTTTTCTATATACAATTGATAATGGAAAGCTTTACACATACTATGAGCATCTTAGCAATCGTTCTTTGAAGGATTTTCATGATGAACGAATTCGCAAATACAATAAAAAATTTATCCGGGTAGATGAATTCTCTTCCCTTGTAAATGAGCCCATTATATATTTCGTTCTAATGGATTGCAGGGAGAACCTAGAGCAGCTAAACCATATGGTTAGTAAACTCCCTAATATAAACAGTGTATTCTATAAGGATAATTACACTAAGGATATGTGGTATCTTGAGATTTTTTCTAAGAAGGCATCAAAATATCATGCAGTGCAATTTCTACGCAGCTACCTAGATATAGATAATATTATA
Source organism: uncultured Herbinix sp. (assembly GCA_964578425.1). Lineage (GTDB taxonomy): Bacteria > Bacillota > Clostridia > Lachnospirales > Lachnospiraceae > Mobilitalea. The sequence goes on along the minus strand of CAZODB010000039.1, from coordinate 11,965 downwards.
GGCTTTGGTGATAATCAAAATGATATGGCACTTTTTGATGCCTGTGACAAAAGCTATGCTGTAGAGAATGCTATAGACGCGTTAAAGCAAAGAGCTGACGGTATAATAGGCATAAACAAGGACGATGCTGTGGCAATTTGGTTAGAACAAAATAGTTAAAAAGGAGGAAGCTATTA
>CAZODB010000039.1:0-11689 GCA_964578425.1 uncultured Herbinix sp. | reverse complement strand
TACTACAGCTACTATATTTGCCTGTCTTAATCGGACTAAAGTCCACTTACGACTATACAAAGATAGTAGCTGCTCTTTTGACTCAACTTTCCCGTTTTTATAGAAATGGAATTCCGTGCTTTTCTGCCTTCTCTACTGTCTCATCCGGCCATACTGAGGCCTGAACCTCACCTATATGGGCTTTACGAAGATAAAACATGCATATCCTAGATTGACCTATTCCTCCTCCTACTGTATATGGAAGCTCCTTGTTTAATAAGGCCTTCTGGAATGGAAGCTCTGCCCTATCCATACATCCACTTATCATTAGCTGCTCTCTTAAGGAATCCTCATCCACGCGAATACCCATTGAGGATAATTCAAGGGCAATGTCAAGCACAGGATAATACACAATAATATCACCGTTTAGATTCCAATCGTCATAATCTGGTGCTCTTCCATCATGGGGCTCTCCCGATGCCAATGCTGCACCTATTTGCATAATAAACACAGCTCCCATCTCCTTGGCTATGTCATGCTCTCTCTCCTTTGGAGTAAGGTTAGGATAACGATCTTCAAGCTCCTGGGCACTTATAAAAAATATATCCTCGGGTAGAATTTCGCCGGTGTAGCTGTACTTACCCATAACAAATCTCTCTGTATTTTTTAGGGCCTTATAAACCAGCCTAACTATATCCTTCAATGTTTCTTCATTTCTATCACTTTTAGTTATTATTTTTTCCCAATCCCATTGATCTACATATATCGAATGAATATTGCCAGTATCCTCGTCTCTTCGAATGGCATTCATGTCAGTATATAGACCCTCTCCAACAGTAAACCCATACTTTTTCAGTGCTAGGCGCTTCCATTTTGCGAGGGAGTGTACAATTTCTACAATAGCATCATTTTGCTCCTTTATCCCAAATGCAACCGGTCTTTCAACTCCACTTAGATTGTCATTAAGTCCTGACTCAGGCTTAACAAATAAGGGCGACGATACTCTAATGAGATTTAACTGCCTTGATAGCTCTCTCTCAAAAAAGTCTTTTACATCCTTGATAGCAATTTCTGTTTCTTTAACATTTATATGTGGCTCATAGCCCTCAGGTATCACAAATTCCATATTATCCTCCCATATCCTAGTGGTTTCCTCTATTATAGTGTAAAAACTGTAAAATCAATATGTAGCACATTTTACAATTATATTATTACTTTGTCAACCAAATTACACAAAAATTGGTGTTGCCCCCCCCCCCAATAAGGCAACACCATACATGAAAAGAAAAAGAAAAATGAAAGTACATAATATATGTAATATTATTAATTGTTTTTCTTCTTAGACACCACATCGAATATGACTGCACCAAGAAGAACCATTCCTTTAACAACCTTCTGCCAGTTATTGTCAACACTCATAATAATCATTCCCATATTGATAACACCCATTAATAATGCACCGATTATAACTCCGGACACCTTACCTGTACCACCATAAGCAGAAGCACCACCTATAAAGCAGGAGCCAATTGCATCCATTTCATAGTTCTGTCCATAAGAAGGCTGTGCTGAGGTAAATCGTGCAATAGTCATCATTCCAACCAAGGCAGCTAGAAAGCCCATATTGGTATATGCTATAAAGTAAATTCGATTAGTATTTATACCAGATAATCTTGCTGCCTTCTCATTACCACCAACAGCATAAAAATGACGTCCTAATACAGTTTTTGATGTAATATATCCATAAATCAATACTACAATTGCTACAATAACCAGGGCTGTCGGAATACCTTTATGCCTTGAAAGCTGATATGAAAATATCAGAATTACAGCACATATTATTATTGATTTAACTATCATTTTATTAAAGGATTCAGTTTCATATCCCTTCCTAGTCTTTTTTATTCTTCCCTTAATTTGTATAAAGAGGTATATAAGACAGGCCATAATACTGACCAGCATAGTAGTTAGATGAAATCCTTCCATTCCAAAGAAATCAGGTACGTAGCAATCAGCTCCGCCTCCAAATAGCTTAATAAAAGTTGTATTGGTTAATGATACTGTTAATCCATCTAATACAACGTTTGAAAGCCCCCTGAATATAAGCATTCCAGCTAAGGTACATATAAATGGTGGTACGCGGATATATGCGATCCAAAAACCCTGCCAAGCTCCGATAGCGGTACCTATAATCAGCATAAATATAACCGCAATAACCCAATTAACATCTTTGTTCTCCATTAGGGTTGCTCCTGTAGCACCTACAAAGCATACGACAGATCCCACGGAAAGATCTATATTGCCACCAGTTAGGATACAAAGCAGCATACCAGTTGCTAATACAAATACATAAGCGTTCTGAGAAATCAAATTACTTACATTCTGCGGAAGAAGTATCTTTCCTCCTGTCTGCCATACAAAGAATGCGGTTATAAAGATTAAGGCAATAATCATTGTATTTGCTTTAATAAATGACATTACTTTTGATTTATTCATTGTTTACGCTCCTTTTATTGCTTGTTCTCAAAATATGTGCCATAATATTTTCCTGAGTTGCCTCGGCTCCTTCTACCTCACCGACCATTCTACCACTCTCCATAATATAGATTCGATCACACATGCCGATGACCTCCTGTAGCTCTGAGGAAATAAGAATTACTGATCTGCCCTCTGCAACTAACTGGTTAATGATACCATATATTTCAGATTTTGCGCCAACATCAATACCTCTGGTCGGTTCATCCAAAATAAGAATATCCGGATCCGCAAACATCCATTTTGCCAATAATGCTTTCTGTTGGTTACCACCGCTTAGATTACCAACATTCTGTTCCACTGTGGGACACTTTATATTTAATCTATCTCTTTGCTCTATCGCTACATTATACTCCTTATCACCATCTATAATTCCCTTGCTACTGACTCCTGACAAATTAGCGAGTGAAATATTATGCTTAATTGAATTAGAAAGAATAAGTCCATTATCCTTCCTATCCTCTGTGACATATGCCAGCCCATGCATTATAGCAGTACTAACACTTTTTAAGTGAACTTCTTCGCCACTAATCTTAAGACTACCTGTGATAGCTGTGCCGTAGCTCCTGCCAAAAACACTCATAGCCAATTCAGTTCGTCCAGCACCCATAAGCCCAGCTATACCCACTACCTCGCCTCTACATATGTACATGCTCACATTATCTATTACTTTATGATTCTCATAAATTGGATGGAAAACACTCCAATTCTCTATCTCCAAGGTTCTCTCACCAATATCTTTATTCTCTCTTTTTGGAAAGCGGTCAGATATACTTCTCCCTACCATGCCCCTTATGATACGATCCTCAGTAATTGCATCTACGGCTTTATCTAGTGTCTCTATAGTCGCTCCATCTCGAATTATTGTAATCTTGTCTGCTATATATGAAATCTCATTAAGCTTATGTGATATAAGAATTGATGTTAATCCTTCTTTTTTAAATTGTTCTAGCAAATCTAATAGTGCCTTTGATTCCTTTTCATTAAGTGAAGCAGTCGGCTCATCTAGTATTAAAAGCTTTGCATTTTTAGCTAAAGCCTTTGCAATTTCTACAAGCTGCTGCTTACCTACACTAATATCCTTAGCTAGGGTTCTAGATGACTCATCTAGTCCAACCATTTGCAGATATCTATCTGCCACATCATATGTTTCATCCCAATCTATTGCAAATGCTCTACCTCTCTCATTACCGAGGAACATGTTTTCACCGATGGTCATATAGGGGATTAAAGCTAATTCCTGATGTATAATAACGATTCCCTTTTCTTCACTATCCTTAATACTTGTGAAATGGCACTCTTTGCCACCATAGGTTATCTCTCCCTCATAGGAACCATAAGGGTAGATACCACTTAATACACTCATTAGGGTGGATTTGCCCGCACCATTCTCACCGACAATAGTATGTATTTCACCCTCTTCAACTTTAAGGTTAACGTTATCAAGCGCTTTAACTCCAGGGAAGGTTTTGGTAATGCTCTTCATTTCAAGTAATACTTTCGCCAATTGTATCCCCTCCAAAATTTACAGTATTATAGAAGTACCATGATTTTTATTTATTTTATTTATATATTCTGACCCTTATATCTATCTATTTTATAACAAGTTATTTGTTAAGCTCAAAATAAAATTCATGAATATATGGGGCTGCTTGCAGCTATATAGCTCTAGCTCTTATGCAATAGCCCCATGTTATACACAATATTATTTAAAGATTATTTTAACTGATCTGCTGTATAGTATCCTGATTCTACTAAAAGCTCTTCGTAGTTACTAATATCTGCAAATACGGGCTCGCATAGATAAGTAGGAACTATACCCTTACCATTATCATAGCTCTCTTTATCGTTTACAGGAGCATCTCCGCCCTTCATGACTGCATCTACCATCTTAACAACCTGAGTTGCCAGATCACGGGTATCCTTAAATATAGACATGGACTGCTTGCCAGCTATCATATTCTTAACATTAGCGATATCACAGTCCTGCCCTGTAAGGATAGGGAAATCACCGGTATAGGATGCTGTCAAAGCATTGGCTGTACCGAGAGCAGTTGAATCGTTAGATGCCATAACTGCGTGAAGCTGCGTTCCATCTGCATAGAAGGAAGAAATAATATTCTCCATTCTGGTCTGTGCATTCTCTGTTTTCCAACCTGCGGTTGCTACTGTAGCGAAATCGGTCTGACCAGATTTTACTACTAATTTGCCGGCATCAATATAAGGATTTAGAACATCCATAGCACCATTAAAGAAGTATCTAGCATTATTATCACCTGGATCCCCTGTTATAAGCTCAATGTTGAAAGGACCGGCCGCATTCTTAAGATCCAATGCTTGCTCAATATACTCACCCTGTTTAGTTCCAACCATGTAGTTATCAAATGTTGCATAATAAGAAACAGCATCTGTGTTCATAATTAAGCGGTCATAAGCAATTACTGGGATCTTCTTCTCTTTCGCCTGAGCAAGAACTGTTCCAAGTGAATCACCCTCGATGGAGGCGATAACCAATAGATCTACATTATTAGCAATCATGTTCTCTATCTGAGACACCTGGATTTGGATTTCATCATCAGCATATTGCAAATCAACTTTGTATCCAGCATCCTTTAATTGCTTCTCCATATTCTGTCCGTCCTGGTTCCAGCGCTGTAAAGTCTTTGTCGGCATGCATACACCTATCGTCTTGTCTCCGCCCTTGCCACCGGCTTCTTCATCCTTCTTGCCACAGGCTGCCAGTACTGAAGCAACCATAACGATGCAAAGTAAGATACCAATTAACCTTTTCTTCATACTATTTTACCTCCCTTAATATTAAAAACTATGCATTGTTGCATTTCAAATATACCATAGAGCAATTAGGACTAACTTGCTATAAACTATAAATATTTACGGGAGATGGTTCTTATTAAGTATTATTTATATCAATAACTAAAATTTGCTAGGAAAATATCAATAATTTCCTAGCAAACTTGCGAGCTAAGGTAAGGCCTAATAATAGCTCGCCTTGTTACTTACTTATTAAGGGGCTAACTCACTACTCTTGAATATTGAGATATACGTCCTCTCTATTTTGAAAGCCTCCATCTATTATAACTTCGTCCATATTATTCCTATCTACCCCTATAGGCTCAAGCTTTACATAAGGAACATCCCATATCCCATCATTTATCAAGTTTTCTACATCGATAGTTTCTCCTTTTGCTAGCTTTACTGCATATTCAGCTGCAGCCTTGGCAAGTTTATCAACTGGCTTATACACAGTCATCGTCTGTGTGCCCTCTACTATTCTTTGGCATGCTGCCAAATCAGCATCCTGCCCGGTTACAACCACACTTCCTGCCAATCGATTTTCAGATAATGCTCGGACTGCCTCAGTTGCAAGATTGTCGTTGCCACAAAAGACCCCGTCAATCTGCGATGTTATTAACAAAGCTTCATTTACGGCATAGTAAGCTTCCTCAGCAAGCCAATTTACTGCATTGACAGAATAAATCACATTCAGATTAGCCTCCTCCATAACCTCACCATAGCCCTGCTCAACTAGCTGAACATTATGATCCGTGGTAGGTCCAAAGATAGTTATGATGTTTCCACCCTCAGGTACATTAACCTTAATAGATCCAGCCATTAAGGTTCCTACCTTTTCATTATCAAATGAAATATAAAGATCCACACCGGAATTAATCAACAGTCTATCATAAGCTATTATACTTATTCCTGCCTCCTTGGCCTTGTCCACAACCTCACCACAGGCTTTTGAGTCTACTGCAATAATAACTATTACATCCATTTTCTTTTCTATAAAGTACTCAATCTGTGAAATCTGTTTTTCGACAACGCCATTTGCATTCTGAACATTAACCTCTGCCCCAAGCTCCTCAGCAGTATATACAAACACATCCCTATCCCTTTGCCACCTCTCTATAACAAAGGAATCAAAGGATAATCCTATCTGTATTTTACTCTCGGGTTCGCTACCCTGATATGTTGGTAGTTCATCCTCGCGACAGCCTACAGATACTATAGCAAAAAGCAAAATAACAATACACATTAGACACTTTTTCATTTCCTTCTCCGTTCCTATCCACGCCCAAACACAACACTCAATACTTGTTGTGTTTTTATTTAAACAATAGAATTATCATATCATTTATCTACACAGTTCCCTAAATTCTGTAGGAGTAACACCTACTTGTTTTTTAAATATTCTGCTAAAATAATTTGGGTCACTATATCCTGTGTCCACACATATATTTTTAATGTTTAATCCACTGTGCATTAGTAGGTCCTTCGCCTTGTTTATTCGCAAATTAGTCAAATATTCTATGAAGTTTTCTCCGGTCTCCTCCTTAAATAACTTTGAAAAATAATAAGGGCTAATATCTACTATCCTTGACACATCATCCAAGGATATATCCCTATGGTAGTTCTCTTCTATGTATTTCTTGGCCTTGCATATCAGCCCGCTAGTCTGCTCTTCCCTCTTCATGGTAATATTCCTACAGGCCTGTGTAACCTTGTCTATAAACCACTTCCTAAGCTGCTCATAATTCTCAATCTTTATTATGGTTGGCAGATAATCCTCGCGATATAGGAAATAATATGTCATTCCACCGCTTAGAAATGCTTTTTGTTCAGCAAATAATATGAATTCCAACACCTTTAGCTTGGTATCCATCATATGATTTGGATAGTTATTTACCATCCAATCGAAGAAAAGATTAGCCTCTGTCCTTGTACCCTCTATATCACCCTTTTCAATTTTCTCAAACAATGCACTCTCAATATCAATGGGATAATCCTCAGCATACTCACATCCAATAGAAAGATCTTTTACATGAGCCACCCTTCCCTTGCTGTTTCTTATTGCATTTAAGGCCTCTTTATAGGAATCCTCAAGCTTATTAATGGATGTGACCGAACCTATTCCAATCTTAAATTGCATATCGAGCTGCTTAGTCAGATCCCTTACTAGCCTTCTAGCCTTTTCTATAAGTCCAATTCTATCATCATATTCAAGCAGTGCTTTATTTGATGGAATAAATGTAACTATCTTATTTACCATAATCGGGCTAACGATGCAATCTAATTCCTCCTTCAAGCTTTCCTTTATTGCAGGATAGAATGATTGCGCCTTAACACTTATCCCAACCGGATTCGTCAGATTTCCCTCTACTAGCGTTTCACCGAACTCTAAGATAAGCATCATACCATAATCCGCTTTAATTCCAAGAAGGCTACAGAAGTCATCCTTCTCTTTTTCAAAATCAGACCCAGACAAGGCTGCATAAATAAAATCACTTTCTATAATAGGTATAACTATTTCCAGCTTTTCACGGATCATAAGATCATTGCTTCTCTTCTTTCTGTCCGCCTCTATTATGTCCATAGCTCTTTGCAAAACCTGAGTGACGACAGCTTGGTTAACAGGCTTAGTTAGGTATTCCATCACCCCTAGATTAATTGCTTCCTTTGCATAGTTGAATTTATCAAATGCAGTCATAATAATGAATATAAGAGATTTGTTCGTTTTGCGAATCTCCTTCATTGCCTCTATTCCATTGATTCCAGGCATATGTATATCCATAATCGCTATATCAGGCTTAAATTTCTCCGCCAGTTCAATTACACTTCTTCCTGTGTATGCATATTCTATAGAGCAGCTTTGTCCGAAATTCTTTTCAATTATAAATTTTAATGAGTCAATTACAATACCTTCATCATCAGCCAGCATTATTTTATACATGTGCTCTCTCCTCCTTCGGAATTAGTATCGTAACTGTAGTACCCTTATTATGCCCTTCACTATGTATATGAAATATTTTGTCAGTTTCGTAGTATAGCTTAAGTCGGTTTATTACATTGCCCAAGCCAATTCCGTTGGAGTCCTTGGTTAGGCTTACCTCCCGTTCAATATTTCCGTTTTTTATACCTTGGCTTAATATTCTATCGATTGTGCCCTTCTCCATACCTGCACCATTATCATAAATAGTAATACAAATTGCATCGGGCACCTGGTCTACTGTCAAGCAGATTTTTCCTTCGTATTCAATATCCCTGATACCGTAATTTACCGAGTTTTCTACTACAGGCTGCAATATCATGCTTGGTACCTTAATATCCAGTAAGCTCTCATCTATTTGCTTAACAAAGTTTATTTTTCCTGAAAAACGTACATTTAATATATAAATATATGTATCCACCAGCTTAATCTCATCTCTTAGAGTGGAATCTTGATCAAAGCTCTTCATATTAAACCTAAAGAAATCAGCCATATTTTCAATAAATAGACAGGTCTTGTCAGCCCCTTCCATCATAGCTAGCTGGGCACCGGCATTCAGCGTATTAAATAGAAAGTGAGGATTTATTTGAGCTTGAAGATATTTAAGCTGTGCATCCTTCAGATGATTGGTCATCATCAGCTCTCTTTCCTTCATTTTGCTTTCTAATTCCATGCTTTCCTTAATCCTACTGATATATTGTTGAATACTGACTGTCATGGTATTAAATGCTTTTGTAACTATACCTACTTCATCTGAGGATTTAACAGGAACTAGGTCTACATCAAAATTGCCTGCTGATATTTCGTTGGCCGTCTTGGTTAATTTCATCAGCGGACCTGTGATACTTCTGGTTACTATAATAATTAATACAATATTAAATACCATTATTAATAAGAGTATCGAACTGCTGATGATTTCCAGGTAATTTAGTGATGTTCTTAAAAGCTCATAATTATATGAATTATATTTGAACTGTTCATTGTTTAATGTATTGATATGAGTACTTATATAATCATACATTGCTGTGGCTTCCTCGTAATTCGCTTTATAACGCTCGATGTTGTTGCCTCGTTTTGCATCCACTGCCATATCTACTAAATTCAGATATGTTTGGGACATTCTCTTTATATTCTTCTGCATTAGAATAGCATTATTATCAGAAACCTCCTCCTGAAGATTATACACTTGGTTCTTGTAGTTTTGCTCACTCATATAATAGTTTTCGAGAGATTCTGTGCTCTTTGTGTTCAGATATTCGTATACATACTCATGAAGATTATTGAGTGAATCCACCAGGTCATTAAGTCCTATGTTACTGACATAGACCTCATCTATACTTCCGATAGATTTATTAATATTATAATACAAAAACAAATTGGTAAAGAAAACAACTCCTGTCGTTAATGCAAATACCAATACTAAACGAATTCTGATTGATCCATGAATTATTTTCTTCTTCATAATTACCACCAATCTCAAATTTTAACTATCTAAAAATTCCCTCATCTAATTAATATCAGTTTAGATTGTTTTCAGGCTCATCTATATAGTCATTTATGTTAGTATTACTTATAGCATATATATCTACTGAGAAATAATCGCTAACCTGTCCTGTCTGCCTATATTCATCTAAGGCCTCCACACAGTATGCACCCATTTGCTTAGCATCAATAGTCATGGTGGAATGAATTATATCCTTTTGAATAGCACTTAGTATCAAATCAGAATCATAATATCCAATAATGCTGATAACACCGACCTTATTATAATCTACAACCGCTTGATATGCACAACGGGTATCTACGGCTGTAAGACATACTAATACCTCTGTAGGATTCTGAGTGTCCTTAATTATATTTCTGATATCTTCCTCAGAGCTGAAGGTGCTTTGTGTGTTTACATTTACTGATTTCACTTGAACACCATTGCCTGCGACCTTTTCTCTAATACCGGAGTCTATAACGTTCATACCTGGATTATTGCTATCGGAATTCAGAAGAACAGTTACATCCTTTTTGCCTTCATTGATGACTTCAAGAACTTGTTTTCCGTATATCTGGCCTTGATTATAGCTATTTACACCGACAAAGCTCTTACGCTTACTGTTAGGCTCATCATTAAGAACCGTAATAACAGGGATTCCTGCATCATCTGCAGCATTTATAAGTTCAATTATCTCTTCCTCACCGTTGGGCTCGATAATAATACCATCTACCTTTGAAGCTATTGCTATCTCCATCAAATCCTTAAGGGGGTAGGCACTTGGTAGGTTGCCACCTATTCTCTCTACATATATATCCATCTCCTTACCCTTATCAAGAGCTCCATTGTAGATTGCTTCCCAAAAGGGTGCATCAGCTTCCTCAGAAATCAATGCATAATGGTGTCTGTAAGTATTATATTTTAAGTTATCATCGGCACCCAAATCAATAAGCCTATTCCTATATAAGGTCATTCCAATAAAAATAATTAGAAACCCTGCAGATATACTTATCAAGGTGGCCAGCATTATAACCTTATTTTTTTTAATATTTTTAATAGATATCAACATATTATCCTCAGCTTTTATAAAATATCTATCAGATTTGTCAACAATTCGTCTATTTGAGCATATCACATTGTTTGATTTTTTACTAGACATTTTCTATATGGTCAACTAAAAGTCACAAGTTATTCCTGGGAGAATATTATATAATAAGTGATTGGTGATTGGTACCCGGTACCGTACCCGGTACGGTACCGGGTACCAAATAAAGAAAGGAAGTGTATTCATGGCCATTAAGATTTTTATAGATCAAGGACATAATCCTGTTGGATTTCATAACGCTGGTGCAACAGGCAACGGTCTGTTTGAATCGGATATTAATTATCAGGTAGGCATATATCTTGCAAATCTCTTGAATAATGATGCCAGATTTGAAGCTCGTTTGTCTAGGCCTACAGAGACGACTGTGCTGGGAACCACTAATGCAACCAGTGTAGCTGAGAGAGTACGAATGGCAAATGAATGGCCTGCTAATTATTTTATAAGTATTCATTGTAATGCTAACCCTAATCCTGCAATAAATGGAACAGAGGTCTATCTGTATCAATATGGTACTCAAGCCAATTGGTTAGCACAACATGTAATGGATGGAATAGTTCAGACAGTTGGTACACGAAATAATGGAATAAGAGAAAATCAGACATTTTATGTCCTTAGACGCACCACAATGCCTTCTATACTGGTGGAAATGGGCTACCTGACCAATTCTACTGATGCTGCGCTTCTTCGTGATAATCAGTATGGGTTCGCTTATGGTATGTATATTGGAATTTTGAGATACTTTGGGTTTTCACCAGCCTAATCTGGTAGCTGGTAACAGCCATTTGTGTACCCGGTACAG
>CAZODB010000038.1:7281-14498 GCA_964578425.1 uncultured Herbinix sp. | reverse complement strand
AGATTCTTACTCCTAGTTTCAATCACCCTCTGTTGTGCATCAGTCCACACCATACTCAACTAACCTCCTTCGATATCAATGTCTATCCCTTAATATCTAATTTATGTCACAATAATTATATACTCCGTCGTCTCACACAGCAGGCCAAATATCTAGCTAGCTAATTACTATTATCCTCTCCCCATATCTCTTCCTTAAGCTCATCAAGCGGTCGTTTTGCCAGGTTACGATATGAGTATCCCGGAAGCCGTGGGTCGAATCCACAAGCACTTCTATATTCACAGTAATCACATGCCATTCTCTCCCCTGACCTATATGGATTCAAGCTTGTATCTCCCTGTAATATATTATCTTTATTACTAATAAGCCTTCGATTAACATAATCAAGAAGTGATTTTATCTGATTATCATCTGCTACTGATGAGCGCTTTGAAAGCTCACCCTCCTTATTGGTATCCACTGGAATTATATCCGACCTAACAGAGGCACGAAGGCTACCATCCGGACCTTCTAGCTTACTGTCCATAAGTCCGATTATCTCTTTATCCATATTTACAAGTCCATTCATCTTCAGGCTCTTATATATATCCTCATCTACCTCATCAGATTTAGCTACGATGGGATCATCTATGTGGTAGTAGAATATTCCCGCAGGTATTATCTCCTTACTCTTATTCTCCCGACTAAGGAAGTCCATGGCAGCACTTAGATATATGGCAAGCTGCTGCTGAAGTCCATAGTATATACTCTGAATATCAAAGGATGTAGATCCTGACTTATAATCAATAACTCTTACATATACCTTGTCGTTCGTCTCATACAGGTCCATCCTATCAATTCTACCAGCAAGTGACAGACTGTCATCCGGCATATGATAAAAAGGCATCTCATATCCCGCCGGCTCAAAGGATCCTTGGCGTATCTGGTTACATAGAGACCACAGGGTTCTTACTGTGATTCTTTCAATCCTCTTTATTAGATATTCGTTTCTCTTATTGCTTCTTATATAGCTGCCCTCAAACTCCTCCACAGCCTTTTCTACACTCGTAATAGCCCATTCATCTCTTATATCATCAGGGATTGTATGCCAATTATAGTCACTGATATCAAGCATCTTTGAAAATTCATCTATTGCATCATGAAATATATTCCCAATATCAGGCACAGCAAGCTTATATTCCCTGCGTTCCTCCAAGGATAATCCGTAGGACATAAAATGCGCAAAGGCACAGCCTGCATAACGCTCTAACCTGGTTACACTTCCACTTAATTCATCTCCGTATAGCAGGTGTGCAGCTTCCTTAGATATACCCCTTTCAGAATTCACATAAAAAGCTCCGGATTTCAAGAGCTCTAGAATCCTTTTTCTGTCAATATCTTCATTATAATAATGATATAGCTCATTAAAGATCAGTGATTCTCTCTCCTCTATAGACACTTCCGACCCATTATTATCCTCTTTATTGTCATCTTTATGTTTATTTACATTTATTTTAGTTTTAGTATCCTGAAATCTTCTTAGCCCCTCAGCCAGATAAGATATTCCATCATCCCAAAGTATGTGCTCAAGATTATCAGCCTGTCCATCCTGATTCTTAATAATAAGGCTGTTATCCTTAAAATAACTTAGTAGCTTCCCTATTAGATAGGATGGACCTACGGATTTACCCTCTTCATTAACTCTATGATAGGTTATATATAGCCTATCCTTAGGCTTTGTCATACTAAGATATATATAGAAATTCTCTGTAAATGCCCGCTGCCTCTTAGTAGGAGCCAGCTCTATTCCATTGCTAGTAAGAAGCTCTCTATCTATATCAGATAGGATACCTCCGCTTCCGATAACCTTTGGAACAATTCCTTCATTTACTCCTATAAAAAACAGGGCCCTAATATCCTTTAATCTGGTTCGCTGTGTATCACCTATAACTATCTCATCCATACCAGGAGGAATAAGTCCTACCTTAGCCTCCACAAGTCCGGTTTCAAATACTTCAGTAAATTCCTTTATACTGATTTGCTCATCACCAAGAAGCATAACTATCTGATCATAAATCTCCATTACTATCCTGTAGACCTGATCATATTCCTTGGACATAAGAGCCATATCCTGTTCCTTAAAAAATTCATTAAGCTCTTCAAGCTTCTCCCATACATTCAGCCTAATACCTAGCTCATAAAGGGCTCTTGTGTAGTCTCTTACCGTCTTAGTCTTGTCCTTAAATATTTCATACAGAGGATGAACTTCATTTATAAGTCTATCACGTATGTTATTAAGTCTCACCAGATCAATAGGCTTTTTTCTGCCAAAGGTTCTTTTAAAGGGCTCAAGATAGGCACTGGCTCCTCGAATACCCAGAGCTAGCACATAATCCTCAAGAAGATCCGTATCCTCCCTACTTATATCACTAAGCCCTGATCTAAGATATGCAAGTACACTCTCATAGCTGTAATCCTCCGAAACGATTTGGATAGCTGAGCGCAAAAATACAACTAGAGGATTAACTAATATCTCCTTTTTATAATCTATAAAGCAAGGTATACCTGCCTGATTAAAGTAGTATTTTGCCATACGTCCATAGGCCTCGATATTTCCTGTAACAACAGCTATATCCTTGTAACGATATCCCTCATCTCTTATAAGCCTCTTTATCTCTCTAACTACAAATGCAATCTCCGCTTCAGGATTTTTAGTACAATGTATGCTAACCTCATCCTGCTCCCGCTTATATACATCGTATGGATACCTGAATAAATTTCTCTCTAAAAAAGCAAGGGCAGGTGAATTATTGAATCGATAGGGGGTCCTGCATTCTGCCTTGTCCTGTACATATATATGCTCCTCTATCTTTGTATTGGTAGCATCTGCAATCTCAGTTAACTTATCTATGGTCTTATGGCTTAATCCAAATAGTCGGTATTCAGATTCCTTATCCCCTAAGGTCTCCCTGGGGTCAACCGTGACTGTAACCATAACCTTCTTAGCTAAGGTCATCATCTTAGCTAATATCTCGTTCTGACATGGAGTAAAGCCTGTAAAACCATCTAAGCATATAACACTATTCTTAAGCCAGTCAGACCTATCTATTATTTTACTTAGTACTACCAGTATCTCCTCTGCTGTTATATATCGTTCCTTCATAAAATCAGCAAAGCCTTCGAATATAGTTCTTATATCTCGAAGCTTAGCCTTTAGAACAGGCTTCCTTGCAGAAATATCCATCATCTTTTCAAAATCCTCTGGCCTGATATTATATTGATAGAACTCAGATAAAAGAGATTTGAGCTCATTGACAAAGCCTGTTTTTTTCACACCTGATCCAAACAGAATCAGCTCCTTACGCTTCCTAGCCACTACCTTTCGTATAACCATGCTTTTTCCAGTATCCTCTAATATAGGAAAATCATTGCCACCAAGCTCATCAAATATCCGATATGCAAAGCGCATAAAGGATAGGATATCCACATTCATGACCCCATGATTCGGGTGCATAGATACAATATCCTTCTGTGTCTGCAGGGTGAACTGCTCCGGTACAATTATCAAATAATCAGTGCCAGGGTTTTTCTGCGATTCCTTTATAATGTTTTGATACATCTGATAGGATTTGCCAGAACCGGCACTTCCAAGATATAGCTGCAAGGACATATACACACCTCATTATCTAAATATATTTGTGAGCCTCCCACGACTGAAGTCACTAGTATACAGACTTCAATTATCAATATTACAAGACATTGTATGAAAAATTAACTTTTGTTACACAAACTCAACTTGTCGGTATAATTTAGTGTAGTGATTAATAATATATAATAAGATTAAGACAATAAAGCAAGACGCTCCGGAGGATAGAAATGGCAAAGACGAAAATAGTCGTTATCCAATTAAAAGAAATTATATATACAGTGATTTTTGCTGCTTTAGGTATTCTTCTAATTCTTCTGCTGATATTTATGTTCAGTGGAAAGGATAATGAAGATGTCGCCTCTGAAACTAAGCTATATAAAGCCGGAGTATGGACCTCCTCCATTCCACTAAGTGATACTGTAATTAATATTGAAGTGGTCTTGGATGAAAACCATATCAATTCGGTGCGCATCGTTAACATTGATGAGACAATTACTACAATGTTCCCCCTTGTTGCGCCTGCCCTAGATGAAATCTCAGCACAATTAAGTAATGATGTTCCGATAGACCAGCTAAGGCTTCAGGATGATAGCAGGTATACCCAAACTCTTCTGATAGAAGCAATTAAGGTTGCACTCGATAAGGCTAAGATCACACCCTAACCGTACTTACATAGCACCTCTTAGAACAACGTTCTGCAAGTAATAGGCCAGATAAAAGCCCAATTACTTATAGAACGTTGTTTTAGTT
The DNA here is from genome assembly GCA_964578425.1 of uncultured Herbinix sp. Classification (GTDB taxonomy): domain Bacteria; phylum Bacillota; class Clostridia; order Lachnospirales; family Lachnospiraceae; genus Mobilitalea. Next base: position 10,120 of record CAZODB010000038.1, on the reverse strand, counting down.
TGTCTTAAAAAAGTGGATATGGAGATTCTTCATCTAGAAATATTATTCCTATTATTCCAGGTCCAGTATGGGCACCTATGGCACAACCAACGTAGTTCTCTATAAAATCCTTACAACCATATGTATCTTTCAGCATATCTCTAACTGTTTCCATAGTGTTAGCATCATCTCCGTGTACCAAGCCTATGATTTGATTAGATAAGCCCTTACCTCTTTCACCAACCATTTCTACTAACCGCTTTAAGGATTTATGTCTTCCCCTAACTTTTTCTATGGATTCAAGAGCCCCCAAATCATTAACCCTAATTATCGGTTTAATATCAAGTAGGCTTCCTGCTACTGCTGAGGTTTTACTTAAGCGTCCTCCCTTAAGTAGGTAATCTAATGTCTTTACTGTAAATACTTGCTCCATATGGTCACAATGCCATCTGATTGCTTCTATGATTTCCTCTTTGCTTGCACCATTCTGCTGCATCCTCAGTGCATAATATGTAGCCAGCCCAAATCCCAATGATGCACATTTAGAGTCTATAATAGTCAGATCAAAATCAGGATATTCCTCTAACAACTCTGTCTTTGCTATATTTGCAGCATTAAAGGTCCCCGCGATACCTGTGGAAAAACATATATATATGACATCATCATTGTTCTGAGCATAAGGTAGAAAATTATTATAAAACATCTGTGAATTAATGTGGTAAGTTTTTATGTCCTTACCACTTTGCAATACATTATAAAACTCATCAGGAAATAATGTCTCTCCGTCGAAATAATCCTTTTCATCTATTACTACTGGTGTTGGTATAACATGTAATCCATATTCCTCAATGAGACCTGCAGGTATATCTGATGCTGAGTCTGTAATAATCTTTAGTGCCATATTAAATAATCCCCTTTCATATGGATATACTCTTTAGTTCATCCAACCACAGCTCAGCCTTAGCATCGCTGGGCATCCTCAAACCTCCTCTGGGAGATACTGACACAGTACCCACCTTTGGACCGTCTGGAAGGCACGACCTTTTGTATTGTTGACTAAAAAATCTATGATAGAACATTTGCAACCATTTTAATAATTCATGCTTACTATATTTTTCTGAAAATGCTATCCTTGCTATATGATATACCTTTTCTGGAGAGAAACCATACCTAAGAACATAATAGATAAAGAAATCATGTAGCTCATATGGACCTATATAATCCTCTGTCTCTTGATGTTGCTTTCCATCCTTAGGGGGAAGTAGCTCTGGACTTACAGGTGTATCTAAGATGTCCTTAAGCACCACTGACAGTCTTTCATTATCAGTAGAATCTGCAAACCATTCCACCATAGCACCTATCAGAGTCTTAGGAATTGAGGCATTCACTCCATACATAGACATATGATCTCCATTATAGGTTGCCCATCCCAGTACAAGCTCAGATAAATCACCTGCACCTATTACCAGTCCTTTATGCTTATTTGCCAGATCCATAAGCATCTGGGTTCTTTCTCTTGCCTGAGAATTCTCATAGGTAATATCATGTAGGTCTATATCATGGTCTATATCCTTAAAATGCTGTATTACAGCAGCCTTAATATCTATCTCCATAACTGTTGCACCTAGGCACTTGGCAAGGGCTATTGCATTGTTGTAGGTACGCTCCGATGTCCCAAAGCCTGGCATAGTAACCGCCAGTATTCCCTTCTTGTCTAATCCCAGCTGCTCAAAGGCCTCGTGAGCAACCAATAAAGCAAGTGTTGAATCTAAGCCTCCTGATACCCCTAAAATAGCAGAGCTTGTCCCAATATGGGAAAGCCTAGCCTTTAATCCCGTAGCTTGAATTGCTAGTATATCCTTACATCTCTCATTTCTTTCCCGAATAGACTCTGGAACAAAGGGTGAGGGATCTATTCTACGAATCAATTCATACTGCTTTAGATTATATTCAAGCTCTGAAAACGAAAACTTAACACGAACATAATTCACACTGCAGAGTCCAGTATAGGTATTTAACCTTCTTCTGTCACTCTTAATTATGCCCAAATCCAACTCATTCACAATCATCTCATTATGGAAGGGCTTCGCCTCAGAAAGTAATAGTCCATTCTCTGCAATAAGACTATGACCAGAGAATACTAAATCCGTGGTAGATTCCCCTTCTCCAGCATCTGCATATACATATCCGCAAATCAACCTATTTGATTGGCTCTTAACCAACTCTCTTCGATGCTCAGCCTTTCCGACGATCTCATTACTGGCTGATAGATTGGCTATCACAGTCGCGCCAGCTGTACAATGGGAATTTCCCGGAGACACAGGAACCCATAAATCCTCACAAATCTCCACACCTAGTACAAAATCAGGCATATCACTAGATTCAAATAATATCCTTGAACCAAAGAATAGCTCTTCTCCCATAAAGTCTACCTTGATAACCTCATCTAGCCCCTGTGTAAAATACCTTGATTCATAAAATTCGTCGTAATTCGGTATGTTTTGTTTTGGTACAAGTCCTAATATTCTTCCACGGTGTAGAACTGCTGCAGTATTATAAAGTCTTCCTTGTCTCTCAAAAGGAAATCCAATTATCGTGACAAGGGTCTTATCAACTGTAGCTTCTGCAATCCTTTTCACCTCTTCCATAGCACTTCTAAGGAGTATATCCTGTAAGAATAAATCTCCACAGGTATATCCAGTAACACAAAGCTCAGGAAAAACAAGTAGTCCCACTTCCTTTTTCTCTGCTTTATCTATGTAATTAATTATTTGCTTAGCATTGTAGCTACAATCTGCCAGCCTAATGTGTGGTGTGGCAGCCGCTACTCGTAAAAATCCATGCTTCATAGCTACTCCTT
>CAZODB010000038.1:0-7181 GCA_964578425.1 uncultured Herbinix sp. | reverse complement strand
CGGTGGTGAACCTCCAATGACTGAAGTAACGGTATGCAGACTTCATATATCAAGCCAGCTAGTATCATGACAAAAAAAGAAGTAGCTGTCTCATATATATTTATGTCTATCTGTGCTTACACACAGATACGACCTTGATATAATGATACAGCCACTTCTTATATATTAGTTATTACCTTACATCTAAATAATTATCTAGTAAGCTTCCACGCCTCATATTGACTCTGAGCTTCTGCAAGAATATCTTGGAAACCAGCATCATCAAGAGCTTTTGCATAATCAGCAATAGCAGCATCGATATCACCAACAGCAAAGCCACCATTTTCAAGAGGATAACCAAACTCATTAAATACCTGAGTACAAGCTGTCATTTGAGCATCTACTGAAGCCCTATTAAATCTAAATCCAGCTGCAACTGAACTCTTAGCAGTGTCATTGAATTGCCTGTATAATTCAACCTTGTCAAGAGGGTCACCAGTTTCAAGAGAAAGATTAATAACAGATGTTGACTCCCATGCACTGTGGTTGTACTTACCAACATCAGCAAGCTTAGTTACAGTATCGTCAGCTGTTCTTTCATAATCCTCTCCTTCGATACCATAGGTATAAAGATCAGCAAGTGCTTTGTCTGTGTATAGTAGGCCTAAGAATTTAAGTGAAGCAATAGCTTCAGCTTCGCCAGCTCTAACACTGATTGCATAAGCAGAGCCTAATGTAGTATTAGACATAACCCAGCTTTCACAAATCTTAGCCATCTCTATTTCACGACCATAACGGCTGTCAGCTTCTTTATTGTTAGGAACATTTGTCCACCAAGAAATTCCCCAATCATCGGTCTGAATAGTTGTATCAGTTGTAGTCTTTGTAAGGTCATCTTCATGTAAGTAGCCTTTTTCTGCCCACTTACTCATTAAGGTAGCAAATTCCTTAAATTCAGCTGATAATACAGGATTTACAACATCATCCTTGTCTTTATCAACAGCTATATAGGATTCACCAGAAAAGAAATCAAAATCATCCAAATAATATCTGTAGAACATAGGTGTCTTTTGACTTAAGTAAGGATACCTTAAGCCTTCAGCCTTACAATCCTCAAGCATAGGTTCAATATCTACTAAAGTCTTAACAGTAGATATATCCCAACCATATTTGTCGACTAAGTCTTTGCGGAACATTAACATATAACCTTCTGCTGACTCTTTGTAAACGGGAACAAAATAGTTCTTACCATCAAATGCAGATGCTCCCCAAGTCCATTCTGGAATAGCTGTATAAATATCATACTTAGGAAGTAAATCAGTAAAATCATAAACTGCATTGTTCTTAACTGACTCGTCAGTATTTACTGTATCTACCCAATTAGAGGTCCAGAAAAGATCCACTTCGCCTGCAGCTAGAGCAAGGTTACACTTATCAGCATACTCACCACTACTAATGTCAAATATTTCCACTTCAACATTAATCTTATCAGCTATGTAATCATTAATTTCTTTCTGAACCTTCTTTAGCTGATCTTCATCTACTTGAGCAAGATTAAATGTTGGTCTGTAGACTGAAATTTTAACCATCTCATCTGATTTATCAGCTACATCTGCTTTATCAGCTACATCTGCTTTATCAGATTTGTCAGTTACCTTGGTGTCTTTTCCATCGGCTGGTGTATCATCCTTCTTGCTACAGCCTGTAGCCATCAACATAATAGCTACTAACAATAGTGCCAGAAATCTCTTACTTAATTTTTTCATGTTAAACATTTCCCCCTTAAAAAATTATTTATTCCCAGATGCATTGCATCATGAAAATCATCCTTTTACAGAACCTACTGTAAGACCCTTAATAAAATACTTTTGGAAAAACGGATACGCTATCATAATTGGTCCTATAACTGTAAGCACTGTAGCCATAGTAGCAGAATATTCAGGTATCCCTTTCTGTATAGCCGCTAATGCCGCTCCTGAAACATTCTTATTGTTGAGCAAAAATTCAATGTTCTTTTGTATACGTACTAAAAGCAATTGTAATGGATTCTTAGAAGCACTATCAATATAAAGCAAAGCATTCTGCCAATCATTCCAATATGCCGTAGCCATCATAAAACCCACCGAAGCTAGTACAGGTTTCATTAAAGGTATTACCATCTGGAAGAAGGTTCTATACTCACCAGCTCCATCGATTCGTGCTGAATCCATTAATTCTTCTGGAATACTTGTTTGAATGTATGTACGCAAAATAATAATGTTCATGGTGGAAACTGTCAGCGGCAAAATCAACAACAAGAGATTATCCTTTAACTTGTAGCTACTTGTGAATACTAAGTAATTAGCTAGCTGTCCGCCAGAAAACAACATGGGTATCAATATATACATAGATAAGAATTTTCTTAATCGAAAATCCTTTCGACTTATTGCAAATGCAAACATACTCATAATAAGTAAGCCTAAAAATGTCCCCGCAACAGTTATAAAAATTGTTACACCATATGAGGAAAATAGCTGTTTACCATATCTGAATACATACCTAAAACCCTCCAAGGACCATTTTTCAGGAAAATAACTATATCCTTTTGAAGCGATAGTCTTATCATCTGAAAAAGCTGTAATAAACACCAATAGTATGGGCATGAAGCAGAACAGTGTATATAATCCTAAAAGGATTGTTAATATGTATTGCCCGATACCTGTTTTTTTCTTTTTACGCACTTGTATCATATTTCCTTTGTTAATAGCTGTTTTTGCCATAATCATCCTCCTCTCTGACTGCTCTAGAATAACGAATTCTCAGGTTCGACCTTGCGGACAATAAAATTGGCAACAAATATAAGCACAAGTCCTACAACTGATTGATAGAGTGTTGCTGCAGCGGTATAGCCATAGGACGATGTTGTTAGTATGGCATTCAGAACATAAGAGTCAATAACCTGGGTTGTCGAATATAAGATACCGCTATTTCTAGTCACCTGATAAAACAAACCTGTATCAGAACGCATAATGCCTCCTACACTAAGCAATAGCATAATGGTAATCATCGGGATAAGAGAAGGTAATGTTATTCGGAATATTTGCTGTCTTTTGTTAGCACCGTCAATCTTAGCCGCCTCATACATCTCCTGATCAATTCCCGCTAAAACCGACATATAAAGAACCGATCCATAACCTACGCTGTTCCACATCTTAACGACAGTAAGAATAATCGGCCATTTCTTGGCACTGGTATACCATCTTACAGGATCTGCACCAACTGTTTGAAGAACATTGTTAATCATACCGTTATTACTAAGGAATGCATATACAATAAACTGTACTGCCGCATAAGAAATAAATACTGGAATAATCATAATACTCTGAAACGCCTTTCCTAGGCGCTTAAAGACCAATTGATCTATTCCAATAGCAATAGCTATGTTCAATACAGTACCAATTGCTGTGAATACCACATAATACTTCAAAGTGTTCGCTGTCATCCTCGTAAAGGTTTTACCTGAGGCCAATAAGAAATCAAAGTTGTCCAGTCCAACAAAGGGACTCCCCCAAATACCTTTACTATAATCAAAATTTTTAAATGCCATAGATAGACCAGCCATAGGAACATAACTGAATAAGAAGAGTACCAGTATGACTGGAAGACACATAACAACATGAGCTTTATGCTTCCATGTATTGTGCAAAAATTCTTTCATTCTCTTTCCCCCTAGATACTTAATCGTTTACTTTAATTTTTGCCTATATATTATGTCTAATAATTCTTGCCTAAGCCATTAATTTTTATTTAATGTGCTAGTTGCTTTTATTAATTCTCATATGATGGAATTTAATCCTAAATATGCTACCATCATATACTTGTTATTTCCATTTATATTATACTATCTTTGTATTTAATGCAAGCTTTATTTATAAATTCACAATTTTACTTAATCGTTTTCTATAAATTCTTTTTTAAATCATAATTTCGCAGGTATATAAGGCTTTATGGTCTACTGAAGCTTTATAATCGAAAAAGAGCTAACAACAATATGTTGTTAGCTCTAATAACTTATTTTGACTATAGTGTATAAAAACCCAAAAAAGCGGCCGTAGCCGCTCTTATCTTTGGTATATACCCGAAATGCCGTCTCCTGCATTTTGACTCCTAGCTATGCTAGGTGGGTAACCGCAAGTTAGCTTCTGCCTTCCGCTGCTGACGGCGGCTTGGCATCTACTCACAAATATAGGAAACCCTTATTATATCATGTAGGTTCAAAATAACAGGAATCTCGAACATCTCAGGAAGTTCTTTAGTTATATTATAATGCATAATCTATTGTATTTCAAGGCATTTATCATCTAATTTAGTGGTAATTATAGGGATGCTTGGTCCGTGTCAATAAAAGGAAATTGAAAAGTAAATGTACTACCCACTCCTAATGCAGACTCTACTTCAATGTATCCATTGTGCTTAATAGCAATCTGTTTAGCTATAGATAATCCTAGACCTGTACCTGATGCATTCTGCCTTAGGTTTGATTTGTAGAACTTTTCAAATATGTTCTCCAAATCATCTTTGTCCATACCGACACCTTCATCCTTAATAGACACTGTTATTTTGTCCGTCTTTGATAAATTTATGTGAACTGTTTTGTATTCGTCTGAGAATTTTATGGAATTATCTAAAATAATCATAAACATCTGCCTTAGTCTGTCATAATCACCTAGTATAATAATAACAGGCTGATCCTTTAAAAATTCTATTTTAATATTTTTCTTTTCAGCTATTGTACTAGCGCTACGAATTATATCATCAAATACCTGAACCAGATTAACAGGTTCAATATTTATTGCAAAATCTGGATTTTGCATCTTTGATAAAAGCATCAGGTCTCCTACCAGTCGCTCCATGCTTTTGCATTCTGCAAGCATTCGGTCATAATACTGATTAACCTTATTTTCTTCAGTGACTACCCCATCAATCAAGGTTTCTGTATATGCTCTTATTACTGTAATCGGTGTACGAAGCTCATGAGAGACATTTGCGAAGAAATCTAATCTCATTTGATCAAGGCTTTGTCTATGTATTTCATTTTCTAAAAGCTTGTCAGATAGGACGTCCACCGTCTTTGCCAAGTCACCTATCTCATCATTACGCTTTATCCCAGTTTTTGAATGATAATTTCCTGCCGCCAGTGATAAGGCAGTTGAACGCATCCTAGATATTGGAATAGAAAGCGCAGTGGCAAATATGATGATTATTACGAACGAAATTCCTAAGGCAACAACACTACTAACTACAATAAGTGACATGCTGTCATTAATTATATCCTTAAGACCTTTAACAGGTGCTTTTGACAGCAAGGCCCCTACTACCTCTCGGTTAGCCCCGAATATGGGAACTGCTACAGTTATAGTCTGTGTTTGATATATTTCATCATAAGATATAGAATACTCTTTTTTATTTTGAAAAGCACTCTCAACCAAATCTACATACTCTTTATATCCTATAGAAAACTCCTCGAAAGAGTTCGTCTCCAATCTACTATCCATCGGCATACTTGCATAAGGATTTGATATGGTCCATATATCTGAATCAATCGTCTTTTGCTGAGTATTTATATAGTCTAAGAACTCACTATAATTTTGCGTATTTATAAATTTGGTCGTCATCATATCAGAGCTGTTTGATGCCTGCTCTATTAATTTCTCACGTTCATTGGTCATGGTTGTATCTTTGTACAGCTTAATAAAAATCAGACATATCAATACTGCAGTCATCAGTAGCATCACCGCATAATTTAAATAAAGCTTAAAAAACAATCGGTTGTATATACGAACCTTGTTTTCCTTTGACATAGATTATTAACTCCTTCAACTTATAGGTTGAGCTTCCTAATCCTCAAGTATTTCGAATTTGTATCCCACACCCCATATAGTCTTGATAGTCCAGTCGGGATGATCCACTGTGTCTATCTTAGCACGAAGCCTCTTTATATGTGAATCCACCGTTCTACTATCCCCAAAATAATCAAATCCCCAAAGACTATCCAAGAGATTATCTCTCGTAAATACCTTGTTGGGGTTTGATGCCAGCGTCCACATGGTTTCGATTTCTTTTTTGGTGAGAGCTATCTTCTTCACACCGATATGTAAGGTATACTCCTCTAGATTAATTTCTAAGTTACTTATAGTAATTACATTATCTGACGAATTCTCTTTAGTCGTCTTAGTCATCCTCCGAAGCACGGCTCTTACCCTTGCCATAACTTCCCTAGGACTAAAGGGTTTTACTATGTAATCATCGGCACCTATATCAAGTCCCATTATCTTATCGAAATCCTCGCCTCTGGCTGTAATAAGTATTACCGGTACATTCGATTCACTTCTAATCTTTCTACATACCTCATATCCGTCTTCCTTTGGCATCATTACATCCAGCAACACTACATCAGGATTATATTCGTTAAACAATCGAATGGCTTCTTCACCATCAGCCGCCACTAAGGGTTCAAACCCTTCCATTTTGGAATAGGTCGATAAGATATCTGTAATATCACGATTGTCATCTGCGATTAGGATATGTTGCATAATAACTTCCTCCTTCATAATTACCTAACTTTCTCTTTGGTTGCCACATTAAACAAATATATGTAGTTTAAAATGCTAACAAGATATTAAATAAAATTTTAGAATGTTCTGCATACTATGTTATTATATATTAAATAAGTATAGGAAAACAAGTAGTAAAACTTTATTTACACTTATTCCCACTTTATATTGATTATCTGTTTTTATTATAAAATAAAACGAATATGACACCTTTCTGACAAAATTAAACGGTAGGATTTAATTATAGAATAAATTTGGATGTGACATAGTATTTCCATGACTTGGAGGAAGTGCCATGAAAAAGAAATTTTATATTAAATGCTTGTTTTCCTTTGGCTTACTTCTTTTCTTTACTTTTTTGCCACAAATTATGCCGACTCAAGTTAGTATAGCGCGTGCATCAGAAATCGAAAAGGAGAAAAACAACGATTATAGGCTTAACCTTAGAGCCCTTACTTTGCCAAATGGCAAATCATTTACCTTGAGAGTTTTTGGTCTTGAAGAGGATGCTAAGGTTAGCTTTAAGTCCGCCGATTCTGATATTGCTTCAATTGATGAGGATGGTACCTTGACCGCAAACAAATCAGGCTCAACCACAATTACCGCTAC
>CAZODB010000037.1:3712-14587 GCA_964578425.1 uncultured Herbinix sp. | reverse complement strand
TTTTCTAAGCTGTCTAATGCAAAATAATGGTGTATATGCTATACTGTCAATAAAAGTTAAGTCTTTGTAGGGTACAAACAAACTGTTAAAAAGGAGATCTTCTGATGCAAAATATTAATATACGCAAAAAATCATGGTCTACGTCCATTAAATTTATCCTACTTATATCTGTAATGCTTTTTATTCTTGTCAGTTGTGATAAAGGTGAAAATATTAGTCAGGATAACTCTTCTAATAATACCCCTACTGATATATCATCCAAGGCAGATGTTAAGTCAGGTGATAACGTTGATAGTCGGCCTCTTGATGATGAGCCTTCTATAGATACAGGAAGTATCAATATCCCCCAGCCACCTAACTACATTCATCCAGAGGGTAGAACTCTAGATGCCCGGATATCGGTACCCGAAGGATATAGCCGCGTTGACTCTAGGGCAGATGAAATTACGGGGTTCATAAGAACTATTTCCCTTAAGGAGGACGGTAGCTCTGTCTTAAAATTTGATGGAGCTCCTATAAATGATCAGGATAATCATGTGGCTGTGTTCGATATTGACATCGGTGAAAGAGATTTGCAGCAATGTGCGGATTCAATCATGCGAGTATATGCAGAATATTTTTGGTCACTGGGGGAGCATGATAAAATTGCCTTTCACCTAACAAATGGGTTTTATATGAATTACACAAAATGGCGTGACGGATATCGTATAAGAGTGGATGGAAATGATGTCACTTGGAGCAAATCCTCTTCATACGATGACTCCTACGAGACCTTTGATAAATATATGGAAATGGTATTTGCATACGCAGGGACCCTTTCTCTTACTGCTGAAAGCGATACTATTTCCTTAGAGGAATTACTTCCCGGTGATATGCTTCTTATGGGAGGAAGCCCCGGTCATTGTGTACTAGTAGTGGATATGGCCTATGATGAAGACGGTAATAGATGCTTCCTTCTGGCTCAGGGCTATATGCCTGCGCAGGATTTTCATGTACTGACGAATCCTCTTCACCCGGATGACCCTTGGTATTATGAGGCAGAGATGGACTATCCTATACGCACTCCATCCTGGACCTTTGAGGAAGGTTCCCTGAGACGTTGGGCTGATTTTGAATTGGATCAGTGGCCCATAGAAGCCATGGAGACATTATCTACTACGGTAACAGCTTCCGACCATGTGAGCCAGGTAACTCTTTTGGCTGTAGGGGACAATCTTATTCATATAGAAGTGGTACAAAGTGGCAAACAGGAGGATGGTTCCTACAGCTTTCACCATCTGTATGATGAGATTAGGGATGAGATTATGGCTGCAGATATAGCGGTAGTAAATCAGGAAACCATCTTAGGAGGGAAGGCACTAAAATATTCAGGCTATCCTGCCTTTAATTCTCCCACTGAAATCGGTGATGCACTTGTAGATGCAGGCTTTGATGTGGTGCTTCATGCAACAAACCATACTATGGATAAGGGTTTGAAGGGAATTACCAATACATTTGAGCATTGGGATAAGTACCCAGATATAACCCTACTTGGAATAAACCGGACAGAGGAGGATCGTAATAAGGTTCCCATTATTGAAAAAAACGGCATAAAGATAGCCATGCTAAATTATACCTATAGCCTCAACGGTTATAAGGTTCCCTCAGATATGCCTTACCTGGTAAACATGCTTGATTACAAGCAAATGAAGGAGGATATTAAAAACGCTCGGGAGAATGCAGATTTTATAATCGTTTATCCCCATTGGGGTACAGAATATGTCTATGAGCCCGTCCGTTCACAAAAAGATTTGGTGGACTTCTACTATGAGCTTGGAGTGGATCTTGTAATAGGGACCCACCCCCATGTTATTCAACCAGTTGAATGGGTTACTTCAGAATCAGGCCATAATATGCTGGTCTATTATTCGCTAGGCAATTTCCTCTCATATCAAAAGGAGCCTGCCCGTATGCTGGGCGGAATAGCCCATGTGACTATAACTAAGGATGATACAGCTACCTATATAAGCGATGCCGCCATCACACCTATTGTTACTCATTACGAGCACGGTCCTGCCGACTATAATTACGGTATCTATAAGCTTTCGGAATATTCCTCTGATATGGGAGATGTCCACGGTGTATCGGAAATAGCCAGCCAGGGAGACTTCTCATATGAAGAAACCTTACAAACCGCAAAAAAGGTACTCGGTGCCTGGTACCAATAAAATAAAGATTTGGTACCTGGTACCAATTATCCTTGTAGAAGTCTGGAAAGATTCCCAGTATAAATAATATATAATTCATGCATCGCTCGAGTTATGGCCACATATAAAAGCTTTGCGTCCGCATCATTCTCTCTATAGTTATTTTCATCTGGATTCCAGATGATGACTCCATCAAATTCCAAGCCCTTTGTCATATGAATTGGTAAGACCATGATACCGTTCATAAATGTCATATTTTCCAGATTTTCCGGAAGCGACATCACAGTGATATGGGACATTAATAGCCTCTCTACTCTTCGGGCCTCATCTATAGTACGGCATATAATCGCTACTGTATCATAGTCATTTTCTAAAATTTCTTCAACTATCTGTACAGTTGCCATAACCATCTCTTGCTCGCTGTTCATTTCTCTTAAGGTAACCTTTCTTCCATGGCGTATGATTGGCTGAATATCATATGTCTCAAAGGAGCACTTTTTTAGAACCCTTCCTGCGTATTCCGATATCTCAATTGTATTTCGATAGCTTTTTGCGAGAACATAGAATTTGTCCTTATCCAGATTAAATATCTCCTTTTTAATACTTTCCCAGCTGTTCATACCTGCATCATAATAGATGTTTTGCGATACATCACCCATTATGGTGTATGTGCAATTCTGAAAAAGATTCTTGAGTAAACAGAATATCAAAACACCAAAATCCTGTGCTTCATCGATGACTATATGTCTGAAGTATTCAAAATCCCTTGTATGCTTCAGCCTTTTTTTTATCATCGTCAGCATAGCTAAATCGTAAAGATCAAGCTTCTTATTATGGAGGTCGTTTTGTAGCTGCGTGATTCCTTCAGAAGAAAGCACCTTTATTCCCTTGTTTTCAAATTCTTCAGGGCACTCCTCCATATACTCCAAAAATTTACGATATACTTCTATTAGGTTTATTTTATTGCTTCGGTTACCAAAGTAATTCTTAAAGCTTTTCACCTCGGCTTTTATGGTATCCTTACTCTCCATATTTTGTTCATTAATGGAGCTAATCCGATAAGCCAGCTGCTTATTCAGTAGATCAATCTTTTCCTGCATCGGCTTATCTTCAAAAAAGTTGAGATAATAGGTGATCTCATCCTTGGTATATATAGTTTCATCCTTATAGATAATGTCTTCTCTCAAAATTGTGTTAAGTACATATTGCTTGAGAAAGCAATCCAGGGCCTTAATAAAATCAATGGATCCCTTATAACTCTTTAGCTCCCTTTCCCCATCATAAGTCTGAAGATCCTTGAGCTTCATAAAGCCGTTATCTAAGCGGTATCTACCCTTAGACGGATCAAAATCTTTATCCAGAAGCAATAATAGAAACTCCTGCATAGTCATTTGATTGACATTATAGACATCCAGATTAGGTAATACTCCAGTGATATAATTAAGTAGCATCTTATTGCTTCCAATAATATAGAATTCATCCGACTTGAACTTATCCTTGTAATTATAGAGAATATAAGAAATGCGGTGCATTGCTACTGTAGTTTTTCCACTGCCGGCAACCCCTTGTACTATTACATTGTGAAAGGGTGTGTCCCTGATGATTTCATTCTGCTCCTTTTGAATCGTGGCAATGATTTCCCCAAGTACCACCTCTTTATTCTTACTCAGGTATTTGGTCAAAAATTCATCATTGGTTACTACACTTGAATCATAAAAATCAATTAGAGCACTGTCCGAAATTTCATAGGTCCGCTTCATCTCTAGGGATATATCTATTGTTTCTCCATAAGGTGTCTGATAGGAGCTTTCGCCAATATCACTGTCATAATAAACGCTTGATACCGGAGCCCTCCAGTCAATTATGAGACCCTCTGATCTATTCTTTCGGATTCCGTTCTTTCCTATATATAATGAAAACCTTTCTTTATCCTCATACTCATAATAGTCAATTCTACCAAAATACGGCTTCTTAAAAGCAAGCTCATTTTTATTAAGCCACCGAGCTAACTGTGATTTCAAATCCAGTCCCACCACAAGATCGTTATGGAGCTCCGGATTATTGGAACGATAATTATCATAAAGCTCCTTTGTTTCGGCACTGATTTTTCTTAGCTCTTCAGAATAATTCTCAATGTTCTTTCCTATAATCTCAAGACACTTCTTTAGATGCACTTGCTCATGATCCCATTGAGCTTCCTTACTATTAAAATTCTCCATGACGGTTCTCCTTATATGTTGTTTTTATTTACATATTCCATCATAATAGAAAAATAAAAAATTACTAGACTTTTAATTAAAGCTATGGTATCATTGAAAATGAAGTATAGGTAAAAACAGGGTGTTGGCTGGCAGTTGAACCAGGCAGCTTTTTTTATGCCTTTTTTTGTACCAGGCATCAAAAGTTGGCACCTTAAAGTTGGTACCTGGTACAAAAGTGAACCAATAAAACAAAGATTTGGTACCAGGTACCAAAAGCGAATAAACAGGTACCAAATAAGCAGACACAAAAAGAATAAGATTGGCTAAAAAGGTGCCCCCCTATGGACGCACGTTTTAACCAATCTTACCTTTTCTATCTATCTACCCTCTAGCTCCCCCAGCCTCGTTCCTCTGGCTCATACCTTCTCCAGTACTAACCGACTCAAGGGTAACAAATTTTAGTGAAAATGTCAATACTTTTTGATTTTATTGTAGATTATTTATCATATTGCATAAAATTTTCACTACAAGCAACAAAACTGTACCTGGTACAGTACCCGGTACAGTAGCAAAACGGTACCCGGTACGGTACCGGGTACCGTTTTAATACCCATTCGGGTTCTTAATTTGGAAGTTGTAGGAGTCCTTACACATTTGTTCAATGCCCCTTTCGGCCTTCCAGCCAAGCTCTTTTTGCGCCTTTGATGGATTGCCGTAGGAGGTGGCTATATCCCCAGGCCTTCTTTCGATTATAACATGTGGGAGTTTTTTATTGCAGGCCTTCTCATAGTTTTTGATTATCTCTAATACGCTGTAGCCCCTTCCTGTTCCAAGATTATATGTAACAAGTCCGGGCTTGGACATAAGCTTTTCAATGGCTTTTATATGTCCCAGGGCAAGGTCTACCACATGTATATAATCCCTGACACCGGTTCCGTCGGGGGTGTCGTAATCATCTCCAAATACATTTATCTTATCCAACTCACCTAAGGCTACCTTGGCTATATAAGGCACCAGATTGTTAGGAATACCGTTGGGGTCTTCCCCGATTTCTCCGCTTTCATGGGCTCCTATGGGATTGAAATATCTTAGTATGGCTATGTTCCATTGGTTATCAGCAGAATACAAATCCCTAAGGATATCCTCAATCATAAGCTTAGTTCTTCCATATGGATTGGTTACCGACAAAGGAAAGTCCTCTGTTATAGGTACTGTCTTTGGATCACCGTATACTGTTGCAGAAGAAGAAAACACCAGGTTTCTCACTCCGTACTCTTCCATAACCTCCAATAGATTAATTGTTCCGGTTATATTGTTCTTAAAATACTTCAAAGGTATCTTACAGGATTCTCCCACTGCCTTAAGTCCTGCAAAATGAATAACCGCATCAATCTTATTCTTTTTAAATATACTTTTCAATGCATCCTTATCCAATATATCATTTTCATAAAAACTAATACTCTTGCCTGTAAGCATTTCTACTCGTTTTATAGATTCCATACTGGAATTACTTAGATTATCCACAACCACGATTTCATATCCTGCATTAAGAAGCTCTATATTTGTATGACTAGCTATGTAGCCAGCTCCACCTGTAACTAATATATTCATAATATGTATCCTCCTTATTCCCACATAATTCTTGACCACATAATACCAGAAGCTTTATGAATAGCCTCTCCATAATATTTAACGTTATTTAAGGTTTCCACCCAAGCTGCTGCCATCTTCTCCTTGGAATTCATCAACAGAGAGTAAGCCCCCTTTGTTTCTATTATATAGCAACCTAAATAAATAACAATATTTTTTTAATCAGTTAGTTTCAGATAATCTTTCACGTGATGCCTTTGCTTAGTATATTACCACGAAAACATATCATAAGCCAGACAACTTCCACAATATAACAGGTTAATCCTACATCTATCTATGCTAAAATATCTATAATAGGCGGGTTAATCCAAGGTTATAACTACCCGTCATATAGGTAATTGCGAAACTCACGAAAACCCTTGTTTCTTTTGCACGTTTGTTAAAGAGCACAAGATTATAAAGTAAAGTAGAGTTTCGCAATTATCTAAAATTACCCGTCACAATATGAAAGGAGTATACCATGGGGAAAATATTCTCCTTCCGGTATGCCCTTCTTTTAAGCATTCTTTTGTTTAGTATTAGCTCATATGGTCTTGCGAAAGAGCATATCCATGCTTATAAAGAGCATGATACCTCTTCCTTACAAGCGGAGCAATATTTAGATGGTTTTGATGTTGGTCCTATTACACCAGAATATGATCTACCTAATAAGTCTATCTATTCTGTCAGAAATTCTTCTTTTATTTTAGACCCTTCCCTTATACAAAATGATAAAACCTTAAAGCTTTCAGATACATGGATTACACTAGGAGAAAGTTCCGATAGTGTATTAATTAAATTAGGTAGACCAAATCGCATAGCTGAGACAGAGATGGATTTTGATTACTATGTCTATAACAACGATTACAGTAAGCTTTTATTTGTTGCAATTAAGGATAATAAGGTTGTGGGCTATTATACCGATTCAATAGATTTTAATTACCTTGATATAACCTACGGATCTAGCCTGGATAAGGTAAACGAGTCGCTGGATTCAGACTTGGCTATGGATTATGTTCTGACCTATACAACTAAATACTACACATTACATATCTTTATGGACGAGATAGGTAGAGGAACTGTAACCGGAGTGTCTCTTTTGACCACTGATGTGAAGGAGATTGGTTATACAGATAAGAGTATGAGAGATATAGAGCTTCTTGTCTATGACCTTACTAATTCTATAAGAAAAAGAAACGGTATTTCCATATTGTCCTGGTCCTCTACAGCTGCCATAGCAGCCGCAAAGCACTCCAAGGATATGGCTGAAAATTCGTTCTTTGACCATTATAATCTCTATAATAATAGCCCGGGAGACAGATTAAAAGAAGAAGGTATATATTATCAGGCCATAGGTGAGAATATCATAGCTGGATATGAAAGTGCGATTATATCCAGCCATGCATGGTACAATTCACCTGACCATAGAGATAATATACTAAACAATAATTATCATGGCTTAGGAGTTGGCTATACATATCTGGAAGACAGCATTTTCAAAAATTATATTACACAGATCTTCTACCGTTAAATCCATAGCATAACCCAAAAATAGGGCGAACTATATCACTTAACTGCTTATCAATACAGTAATATGATAAATAAACCTAATAATTACTACTGATACAAATTTTAGCCTTGCTTAATAGGGGTATTATAATGTATCCTTATACAAGGAGGATGTTATATGGATCAACAATTATTTCATAAGGTATGTGATGAGGTCATTGGACAAGGTCAGGGCTTAATGGGAATCGGAACTTTAAGCGAAAAGACGGTGCATTCTGTCTTAAAGACCTATTATGATACCAATTATAACAATCATGAGATCAAAATTGATGGCTTTGTAGCAGACATCTGTAACGGACAAGAAGTAATAGAGATACAGACTAGAAGTTTTGATAGGTTAAGAAAAAAACTGTCCGTTTTTTTAGATCAATATCCCGTCACCATAGTTTATCCTATTCCATATATCAAATGGATCAGATGGGTAAACCCACAGACAGGTGAAATTACTAAGCCAAGGAAATCTCCTAAAAAGGGTACCCCATATATTATCTTTCCTGAGCTTTATAAAATAAAAAACTTTCTTCTAAAGCCTAACTTACGTTTTAAAATCGTACTTCTCAATATGGAGGAATACCGGTTCTTAGATGGATGGAGCGAAGATAAAAAGAAGGGCTCCTCCAGATGTGATCGTATTCCTACAGACCTTATAGAAGAAATAAATATAACTGAAGTAAAGGATTATAACCAGCTAATCCCAGCATCCTTGAAGGAGGAGTTCACCTCTAAGGATTATAGGAAGGCCTCCGGTTTGTCCACCGGTGCTTCAAGCACAGCCGTACATATACTTAATTATGTGGGAATAATCGAAAGAATAGGAAAGAAAGGACGGGCCTATCTATATACCAGAAACATAAACACATAAACAAAACAACGACAAGCGACAAGCCGCTCGTCTTATGTTAACAATAAAAAAGGAGGTAGGGGGTGAATATATCTCCCCCGCTTAAGCAACCATGAGTACAGAAAACAATATCAATGATAAGGATTTAGATATCATTGAAAAAGTAGAGCCCTTCTCTGAGGAACCCATTACAAAAGAGCCTGCCAAAGAGGAAACCCTTACAGAAGGCCCTATCAAAGAGGAACTTGTTACAGAAGAACCAGCCAAAGAGGAAGTTCTCACAGAAGAACCTGTCAAAGAGGAAGCCCTTACAGAAGTACCTGCTAAAGAGGAAACTACTACAACCGAAAGTGAAGACCTTCCTACAATGGATGATTTTAAGGATCAGATTGAGCATTCCTTTAAAAGAGTCGCAGAAGGTGACATCCTAAAGGGCACAGTGATTGGCATATCAGATACAGAGGTCACATTGGATTTGGGTTATTATGCCGAAGGAATCGTTAAGCCGGAAGAATTAAGCAATGATCCCGCATTTTCAATAAAGGGTGATCTGTCCATAGGCGAAGAGATGTCCTGTATTGTTCTTCGAGAGGATGACGGAAAAGGAAATATACTCTTATCAAAAAAACGAGCAGATGACATTCTTTCCTGGGAAAAGCTTTCGGAGGAGATGAAGGCAAAAACTAAGATAAAAGTCAAAATAGCTCAAGCCGTAAAAGCAGGTGTTGTGGCTTACCTTTATGGTATCCGTGCTTTTATTCCAGCATCTCAACTCTCAATAAGTTATGTAGAGGACTTGGAAACTTGGGTAGGAAAAGAGATAGAGGTAATTGTAATAACTGCTTCTGCGGAGGAAAGAAGACTTATCTTATCAGGAAAAGAAGTCGAGTTAGAAAATGAAAGCAAAAAAAGAGCCAGCAAAATGGCAAATCTTTCCCGTGGTCTTGTTACAACAGGAACCGTCGATAAGATTATGCCTTACGGTGCTTTTGTAAATATCGGCGATGGTCTCTCAGGCCTTCTCCATATCTCTCAGATTAGTGACAGAAGAATTGAATCACCAAATGAGGTTATAAAAGAGGGAGAGACAGTAACCGTAAAGGTTTTAGATATAAAAGATGGCAAAATCAGTCTTAGCATGAAAGCAGTTATGGACAAGGAGGATGTGGCTATTGATTTTGCCGATGCACCTTCCTCCTATCAATCAGGTGAGGAAGCAACCACTAATTTGGCTTCTTTACTAAAAAACATTAAGCTATAGCAGCTTAACTAAAGCTAAATTACTGTTCTGATATCATTAAGGAGCACCTACTTTCCAATAAAGAAAGCATGGGTGCTCCGCTTTTATGTAAATATTCAGTTCCTAGAGATTTGCATGTTCATCTTACTCCAGCCTTACTATGCTCCAAAGCCAAAAAGCATTCTGCCCTTTTTCATTTTTTTCTTGGAGTTCTTATCCTCACCTGTGTCCTCTTTTATTTGTTCTCCATCCACAACGGTTTCTAGGGATTGCTGCGCACTATATTGTTGAACCTCTTCATTTATTGAAAGCATTTTCTGATCTAGATATGATACTAGCTCCGAGCATTCCTTCAGTTCCTTTCTAATATGCTCAGGTGCGTTACCTTCAAATTTATAGTAAATCTTATGCTCTAGACTTGCCCAGAAATCCATAGCACTTGTTCTAATTTGTATCTCTACCTTGATATCATAAGTAGAATCCGAAAGATAAACAGGCACTGTAACTATCATATGATAGCTAGTATACCCGTTAGGCTTAGGATTAGCAATATAGTCCTTTATCATTAGAATCTTTATGTCGCTAAGCTTAGATAATAAATCTGCTATTCGGTAAATGTCTGATGTAAAGGAACATATAATCCTAATGCCTGCCACATCATTAACATGCATAATAATATTATCAATATCTAGTTCTTTTCCATACCTTTTTAATTTCTTTATAATACTCTGTGGAGTCTTTAGCCTGGAAGTAATATGCTCAATAGGATTATACTGATGAGCCAACTTAAATTCGTTGTTAAGTATCTCCAGCTTTGTGTTAATTTCCTTCAGTGCCGCGTCATATAGCATAAAAGCCTGGCTCCACTCCTCTGCCTCATTATATAGCATAGGTGGTTTCATTTAATCACAACCTTTACGTGTGTATATATCACACAGTTTCTTTAACTTTAAATGGTCTAATAAGGACAGTATAGCATGAAATTATGAACAAACCTTGAAGATTTATAATTTTAATCAAAAATTAATAAATAACTCTATATTTTTTGTTTATTTTTCAGGGCTTTTATCTTCTATCGTTATGACAATTTGTTTGGTATTTCAATCTGTTTGATATTTCAATCTGTTTGGCATTTCAATTTCTTTGGTATTTATATGTGGAAATTCCTATTTTGATTTGGAAATATGCTTAGTTATAAACTTTTCAATT